>JAJTXZ010000077.1 GCA_021463195.1 Anaerolineae bacterium | reverse complement strand
AACTTGTCATGTCGAAGGGACTGAGACATCTCGCTCCGCTCGATGTGACAGTTCTCTGCTCACACAGCCCCTGCGGGCTGACCATCTCGAAATGACACTGCACAGAACTTGTCATGTCGAAGGGGCTGAGACATCTCGCTCCGCTCGATGTGACAGTTCTCTGCTCACACAGCCCCTGCGGGCTGACCATCTCGAAATGACACTTGCGCGCAAGTCCTGGAAAGAAATCGGCGTAAAAGCCGGACGAAACGCGCGCTTTTGGGTCATCCGATTAGCTTGGGCAAAATCGTGACGCGCACCCGCGAAAGAAAATACGTTTGCCAAACTTTACACGGCTACATATAATCTCGAACGCGTTAAAAAAAATTTAGGAGCGTTGACTTTCCATGCCTCATTTGCTTGCTTCTGGATTGCGCGACAACTTGGAACGCGGCACTGTCGGCGAATTTTTGCAACAACATATCTCGGCAGCTTCCGAACTCGCGATTGTCTCGGCGTATTTCACGATCTATGCGTACGAAAAAATGAAAACGCAGCTCGATGCGATTACGCAGCTGCGTTTTTTGTTTGGCGAACCAACTTCGGTGGATTCGCTTGACCCATCCAAAACGGCGAAAAAAGCGTTTCATTTGTTCGAGGACCAAATTCAACTGGCGAACAAGTTGGAACACAAGCGCATCGCGCGCGAGTGCGCGGCTTGGATTACAAAGCGAGTTGAAATTCGTTCGGTGAAACGCGCCGGTTTGCTGCATGGCAAAATGTATCACATCAGCAAAGGCGAGGTGGAACACGCGATTCTGGGCAGCAGCAATTTTACGGCGCATGGGTTGGGGCTGGGCGAAAGCAACAACAACATTGAACTGAATTTGATTGTCAACGACGCGCGCGACCGCGCCGATTTGAAAGCATGGTTTGATGATTTGTGGAACAACACCGATTTGACGGAGGATGTCAAAGACCAAGTTCTTGTCTATCTCGCGCAGCTTTATCAAAACCACGCGCCCGAATTTATTTATTACAAAACGTTGTATCACATCTTTGGCAAGTTTATCGAGGAGCAAAAACGCGGCGGACTGCTCGACGAAAAGACAAAAATTGTTGAAACCGGCATTTGGAGCGCGCTGTTCAAATTTCAACAGGACGGCGCCAAAGGCGCAATCAATAAAATCCTCAAACATAATGGCTGCATTCTGGCTGACAGTGTGGGCTTGGGCAAGACGTACACCGCCCTCGCGGTTATCAAGTATTTTGAATTGCTCAACCAGCGCGTTCTCGTGTTGTGTCCCAAAAAACTACGCGACAACTGGACGATTTATCTTGCGTCAGTGGGCAGCACGCTCAATCCCTTTCCGCAAGACAAATTCAATTACACCGTCCTCTCGCATACCGATTTATCGCGCGAGAGCGGCAAAGCGGGCGACGTATCCCTCGACAATTTTAATTGGGGCGCGTACGACTTGGTGGTGATTGACGAATCGCACAACTTTCGCAACAACACCCCCGGCGCGCGCGACGAGAACGGGAACCTTGTCCGCAAGAGCCGCTATCAACGTTTGATGGACGACATTATCAAAAGCGGCATCAAAACTAGAGTGTTGATGCTGACGGCTACGCCTGTCAACACCGACCTCACCGATTTGAAAAATCAGATCGCGTTCATTACCGAAGATACGGACAATACCTTTCATCAAAGCATCGGCATTGTCAGCGTGCGAGAAACCTTGCGCGCCGCGCAGCAGAAATTCAACGCCTGGACAAAGGAACGCGACCACAAGACCGACGCGCTGATTCTCCAACTGAGCTCCGCGTTTTTCAAATTGTTGGACGAACTGACGATTGCGCGTTCGCGGAATCACATCAAACGTTATTACGCCGATTCCGTCGCCGAACTCGGCGGCTTTCCCAAACGCGAGAAACCGCGCGCCGAATTTCCCGCCCTCGACCGCGACGGAAAATTCATGGCGTACGATGAATTGAATGATGAAATCAGCAAATACAAACTCGCGCTCTTTTATCCGAGCGATTATGTCCTGCCGGAATATCGCGCGTTGTACGCCAAGAATCGAGTTTTGAATTTTACACAGCAGGACCGCGAACGTTTTTTGATTGGTATGATGAAAGTTAATTTTATGAAGCGGCTCGAAAGTTCCATCGAATCGTTCGAGATTACGATGGGGCGCACGTTAGAAAAAATCAATGATTTACAAGAACGCATCGGCAAATTCAAAGCGTTGCGCGCGCGAGAAAACTTTAACTATGATGATTTGATGCAGACACTGGACGATGACGATGAACTGCGCGACGCGTTAGAGGTGGGTTCCAAATTTTCGTATCAGCTGGCGCATTTGGATGTGGAACGCTGGCTGCGCGATTTGAAAAAAGACCACGCGCAAATCGAATACCTGTACGCCAAAGCGAGTGAAATTACGCCCGCGCGCGACGCGAAATTGGCGCGGTTAAAAGAATTGATTGCGGCAAAAGCCAACGCGCCAACGCAAAATCGAGACGGCGAACCGAACAAAAAAATCTTGGTCTTTACCGCCTTTGCGGATACCGCCGCCTATTTGTACAAAGAACTGATGCCGTGGGCGCGCAAAGAATTGAACCTTCACGTCGGACTCGTCACCGGCGGCGCGGCGGCGAATCAAACCACTCTCGGCAAAAATGAATTCGCGCAGATCCTCACCAATTTTTCGCCGCGTTCTAAACAGCGCAAGAAACTCGCCCAGCTGCCGCAAGACGCCGAAATTGATTTGCTCATTGCCACCGATTGTATTTCCGAAGGACAGAATTTGCAGGACTGTGATTATTTGGTGAATTACGATATTCACTGGAATCCGGTGCGCGTGATTCAACGCTTTGGACGGATTGATCGCATTGGCAGCAGAAACGAGCGCGTGCATTTGGTCAACTTTTGGCCCACGCCCGACCTCGACAAGTACATTGCCTTGAAAGAACGCGTCGAAGCGCGCATGGCATTGGTGGATTTGGCGGCAACCGCCGAAGACAATGTGTTGAACACGGAACAACTGCAAGACTTTGTGGTGAACGACCTCAAATATCGCGACAAACAACTCTTGCGACTTCAAGACGAAATCCTCGACTTGGAAGAGTTTGATGATTCGATAAAACTCGCCGATTTTACGCTCGACGATTTTCGCGCCGACCTCGCGGACTATTTGCGCGCGAACGAGGACGCCTTGCGCGATGCGCCGTTCGGTTTGTACACTGTCGTGCCGCCCGATGCGCGCTATAAACAAATTCAGCCCGGCGTCATTTTTTGTTTGCAGCATCAAGGCGCTGTCCAGGCGAGCGAAACCATCAATCCCTTACAGCCCTACTTTTTGGTGTATGTGTTGAATGACGGCACGGCGCGTTACACCTTTGCGCAGCCCAAACAGATTTTGGAAATGTATCAAATTTTGTGCCGCGATAAACGCGTTCCGTACGAGGAATTGTGCCAGCTCTTTGACAAGGCAACACAGAACGGCGCGGACATGGCGCAATACACCACGCTCTTGCGCCAAGCCGTTGCTTCGATTGCGCGCACGTTCAGCAAACGCGCGGCGGGTCAGTTGCAAGGCGGACGCGGCGGCGTATTACCCACGCAAGCCGCGCAAGCGACCACGACGAGCGAATACGAATTGGTGACGTGGTTGGTGATTCGCTAACAGACCCCAAGGGTTTTCGGAAACCCTTGGAGTCTTATCCAGATGACTAACGAACACATTCTCAAAACGGAAATTCAAAACGCGCTTGGAAATTTTGCAAGCGGAAAATTGGGCGAAAACACGCGCGCCTTGTTCAACACGCTTGGCTATCACAGCAGCCGCACGCTCGAACTCGCGCCGAATACGCTCGACGGACTGCTGACGCAATTTGACCCGCGCGGATTCAATCGCAAAAACGCGTTGGGCGACGAATGGCGTTCGGTGGACATTGTGTTTCAACTGACCGACGACGAAATCAATGTCTCGCCGCAAGCGCGCATGTTGTTTGATCCCAAATCCTTGCAGCAGAGCAATCTTCATTCGTATTTGATTCTCGCCATCGGGTTGAAACGCGATTTGTACACGCGCACCGAACTCGCCAACATCACGCGCGAGGTGAACAAACTCTTTGATATGCCCGCGCTGATTCTGTTTCAGCATGGCGCGACGCTCACGCTCGCGGTGATTGACCGCCGCCCGCACAAACGGCAGGCGGAAAAAGATGTGCTGCAAAAAGTGACGCTCATCAAAGACATTCGGATCCCCAACCCTGCGGTTGGGACCAATCCTACGGTTGGGACCAATCCGCACCGCGCGCATTTGGAAATTTTGTGGGACTTGGCGCTCACGAAACTGGCGGCGCAGCCGAACCCGCCGACGAATTGGGACGATTTGCACGCGGCATGGCGCAAGGCGCTAGACACGTCGGAACTGAATAAAAAGTTTTTCAAGGAATTGGCGAACTGGTTTTATTGGGCAAAGAAACACGTCACCTTTCCGAACGGCGCGGGCAAAGACGCCGACGAACGCGGCGATGACTCTATCGCGGCGCGCGCGTTAATTCGTTTGCTCACGCGTTTGATTTTTACGTGGTTCATTCGCGAAAAGAGCTGGGTCCCCGATGTTTTGTTTGACGAGGCGAGCGTTAAAAAAATGCTCAAGGATGAATTGGAAAAAAATTCATCGAGCTATTATCGCGCCGTGCTGCAAAATCTTTTTTTCGCCACGCTCAATACGCCGATGAATCGCGACGAACGCGACAGCCGCGAATTTCGCGGCGCCAAGCATCGCGGCGTCAATCAAGATTATTTGGTGCCAAACAAATATCGCTATGCCGATTTGTTTCGCGACTCCGACGCGTTTTTGCGCTTGTGCGCGGACATTCCCTTTTTGAACGGCGGCTTGTTTCAATCGCTCGACCGCGAATTGGAAAAAGAAGAGTTGGAGGACGCGGAACTGGTTGCGCGGGCAAGCAAAGAGGGCAAGCAAACTATTTTGCGCGTGGACGGTTTTTCGGAACGTCCCGACAATCCTTTGCGCGTGCCGAACTTTCTCTTTTTCTCTGCCGAGCGCAAGGTGGATTTGAACAAGGATTTTGACACCAAGAACAAAGACTATGTTGTGCGCGGCTTGATTTCGCTGCTCGAACGCTACAAATTTACGGTGGATGAAAACACGCCGATTGAAGAAGAGGTTGCGCTCGACCCCGAACTGCTCGGCAAGGTGTTTGAAAATTTGCTCGCCGCCTATAACCCTGAAACGGGCGTCACCGCGCGCAAACAAACCGGCTCGTTTTACACGCCGCGCGAAATCGTCAATTACATGGTGGATGAGGCGTTGGTGGCGTATCTGGAGACGCGGTTACAAGACCCGAAGGGTTTTTCAACAGTGTCGCCCATCGAATCGCGTGACGCGGCAAAAACCCTTCGGGTCTCGGACAACGACGCGCGCCTGCGTCATCTTCTTTCCTACACCACCGAACCGCCGCAATTTTCAGATGTGGAAAAACGAATCCTCGTGAACGCGCTGGATGATTTGAAATTGCTCGACCCCGCGTGCGGTTCGGGCGCGTTTCCGATGGGCGCGCTGCACAAACTCGTTCACATTCTCCGCAAACTCGACCCGCGCAATCTGTTGTGGAAAGAAAAACAGATTGCGACGGCGAATCAAATCGCGATTGAAGCGGCGCGCGTCAAAGCGTTGGAAGAAATTGAATTGACCTTTGCGCGCGGCGAGGACGATTACGCGCGCAAGTTGTATTTGATTCAAAATTGCATCTTTGGCGTGGACATTCAACCTATCGCCGTGCAGATTGCGAAACTGCGCTGTTTTATTTCGCTGGTGGTGGATGAACGCCTGCGCGAGGACGAACCGAATCGCGGCGTGCTGCCGCTGCCGAATCTGGAAACAAAATTCGTCGCCGCCAATTCGCTCATTGGACTCGAACAGCCCAAGCAAGCGAGCATGAGCGATTACTTGGTGAAACCGCTGCGCGACCAACTGGAACAATCGCGCCGCGAGGGTTTCAGCGACCGCACATACGCGAAAAAGAAAAAACGCCGCGACCAAGACCGCAAACTGCGCCGCGAGATTGCGGCAATGTTGAAAAAGGATGGCTGGGGTTCAAGCACGGCGGAACAACTCGCCGCGTGGGACCCCTACGACCAAAACACGCACGCGGCATTTTTTGACGCGGAGTGGATGTTTGGCGTGGAGGATGGATTTGACGTGGTGATTGGGAATCCGCCGTATGGAGCGGAATTGGACGCTTCGGAAATAACCTTGCTTGATACAAAATTTTCAAAGTACAAGTCTGCGACAAAGAACTCGGCAATCTATTTCACATATTTTGGAAACGACATGTTGACCCCAAAAGGCACACAAAGTTTCATTGTTCCAAAGTCTATTTGTTATTCAATGGGATGGAATAAGTGTGCCGCATTTATCATTCAAGACCTTACGCGGATAATGGACATAGGAAAAGCATTTGAAAATGTAAAACTTGAGCAAGTGGTTTTTGTGCGCCCCAAAATGAGCCAAAGCGACTCGTTCATCAACGGGTTGTTCGAGAATAATCTTGTTGAAGAATTTGGCACAGTTTCAAAATCAATTTTTGAAAAGTATAAAGTTCTACTCGCTGGTCAGACACGGGAAGAGATAAAAATAGTCCAACGAATTCTGAATAACTTCAATAGAACGTTTGGAGAATATGTTTCTATCGAGCGAGGACTGAACTGGCAAAGCCAAGTCGCCAAACACCGTGGGAAAACGCCAGTTTATCGAGGAGCACATCTCGACAAATATGTTTTGAATGAGGCAACAGACTTTGTCAGCTTGAGTTCCTTCAGTAAGGACGAATACGCGTATCAATTGAAATCAAAAATTCTGAATCAACTTGCTATCGCTCATGTTCAAAATCCGTACCCGCATTTTTATTTACAAGCCGCGCTTGATGAAGACGGAAGCAAAGTTGTTTTTGAAACAATATCCTGTACTTTTGTTCGCTCATCAGATTTGAATACTAAATTTGTGCTGGGAATCAATAATTCCAAACTGTTTGCGTGGCTACTATACAAATTTATTTACAGCAATGCGATTCGTAGCACGCGTTACGATGCAGAATACGTTTCAAGAATCCCTGTGCCTCGTTTTGAAGAAATGAATCAACAACCTATTGTCCACCTCGTTGACCGCATCCTCGCCGCCAAACGCGCGGACGTGAAGCATGATACGACGGCGTGGGAGAGGGAGATAGATGAGATGGTGTATCAACTTTACGGATTGAGTGATGAAGAGATAGCGATTGTGGAGGGGGGAGAAGGGCGATTGGACCACGAAACCCGCGAAAGGTAGGAAAACCGCGAAACGCGAAAGGCGCGAAAGAAGGGCGCGCATTCTTTCGCGGTTTTCGTGTATTTTCGCGGCTTGCGTATTCTTTCGCGGCTTGCGTATTCTTTCGCGGCTTTCGTGTATAATTTCGCGGATTGCGTATTCTTTCGCGGCTTGCGTATTCTTTCGCGGCTTTCGTGTATAATTTCGCGGATTTCGCGTTTCACCGTTTTTCGCGACGATCACATTACAGGAGAATCACCATGCCCCAACCATCCAAACACCAATTTGAGAAACTTTCCTACAACGTCATTGGCGCGTGCATTGACGTGCAGCGGCAACTTGGCTTGCACTGTATGGAAGTGGATTATCAACGCGCGTTGGCGCTTGCCCTGCCTAAATTTGGCGTCGAGTTTCAACGCGAGGTGAAAATTCCGATCACGTATGATGATGTCGTCGTGACGCGCCGCCGCGTAGATTTTGTGTGTTGGGACAAGACCGACCGCCTGCTGTTAGAGACCAAAGCCGCGTCCACCATCAAGCCCGAAGACCCCGAACAATGTTTATTGTATGTAACCAAAGCTAACGAAAAACTCGTGCTGCTCGTCAACTTTGGCGAGAAACCATTGCGCGCGCGACGCTTTGTGCATACACCCGCAGGAGCGCAAGAGGCAAGCGATAACGCAGTTTGACCGCATCCTCGCCGCCAAGCGCGCGGACGCAAAGCATGATACGCCCCTACGATCTGCTGCCGCTCGTCTACCACCGCCGCCTTTTACAACCGCATGAAACCCTTTGCCAAAAAACTGCTCGCGTGGTACGAAAAAAATAAACGCGCTTTACCTTGGCGCCAGACACGCGACCCGTATCGCATCTGGCTTGCGGAAATTTTGCTGCAACAAACGCGCGTCGAGACGGCGCTTCCGTATTACACCAAATTCCTCGCGCGTTTTCCCGATGTGTTTGCGCTGGCGCACGCGCCGCTC
Source organism: Anaerolineae bacterium (assembly GCA_021463195.1). Taxonomy (GTDB): domain Bacteria; phylum Chloroflexota; class Anaerolineae; order UBA4142; family SHND01; genus SHND01. Next base: position 13,130 of record JAJTXZ010000077.1, on the reverse strand, counting down.
GACGCTGTATTGAAAACGTGGGAAGGCGCGGGCTATTATGCGCGGGCGCGGAATTCGCATCGAGCGGCGCAAGAGCTGGTCGAGCAATATCGCGGCGCGTTTCCAAAGGAAATAAGAGAAATTAGAAAACTGCCGGGAATTGGGCGGTACACGGCGGGGGCAATCGCAAGCATCGCGTTCGACGCGGACGAACCGGCGGTGGATGGGAATGTCACGCGCGTATTGTGCCGCTATTTTGGGATTCGCGACGACCCCAAAGCGAACGCGACCCAAGAACGCTTGTGGGCAATCGCGGCGGATTTATTGCCGCACGGTCACGCGCGTGAATTCAATCAGGCCTTGATGGAACTCGGCGCGCTGATTTGCGTCCCGAAAAATCCGCGCTGCGCGGCGTGTCCGCTGCGAAAAAATTGTTTCGCGCGCGCCGATGGTTTGCAAAATATTTTGCCCGTAAAACGCGCGAAACAAAAACTGCCGCATAAAATTATCGCGGCGGGCGTGATTTGCAAACGCGGCAAAATTCTGATTCAGCAGCGCTTGAACCAAGGGTTGCTCGGCGGCTTGTGGGAATTTCCCGGCGGCAAAGTAGAGGCGGGCGAAAGTTTGACGGAATGCGTCGCGCGCGAGTGCCGCGAAGAATTGGGGATTGCGGCGCGCGTCGGCGAAAAAATTATTTCGGTGGACCACGCGTTTTCGCATTTCTCGATTACGCTGCACGCGTTCCACTGCGAATATATTTCGGGACGCATCAAATTAGCGAGCGCGCAAAAATACAAATGGGTCGCGGTGGACGAATTGGCGCAGTACGCGTTTCCGGCGGCGAACACAAAAATTATTGCGGCGCTGCAAAGGCATCCGCTGCCGCGTAAAGCGACTCTTCCCGCTCGCGGCGCGCGCGCAAAAATAAATACAACGCGAGCTGCGCCAAAAAATTCGCGCTGAGAATCACGCACAGCCAACCGACGAGAAACACAAACGCGGACGCCACAGGTTCGCCGCACGCGAGCTGGTCGGCGGGTTCGCACGGCGTCAAACGCAGCGCGATATCGTACGCCACATACGCGCCGCCGGTCACAAGCGTTGCCATCGTCCATCCGACGAGGTGCGCCCACAAGCCAAACCGACTTTCGAGCAGCAGCGCAATGCCCACGCCGAGCAGCGGCGGCGCGAAAATGAGACACAGACACAAAAACGAAATAATTATTTCCATAAGCTCGCGCTTTGCCAAAAACGCGCGCGGGGCGCGCGCCCCGCGTGTTTATTGCAGTGACCGGATCGCGGCGCTTAATTGCGCAATCTCCGCGGCGGTGTTGTAAAACCCAGTCGAAACGCGATTCAGCGCGGGTTCCGGCGTATGCCGAATCAAGATATTTTGCTCGAATAATTTCGCTGTAAGGTCGGCGGGCGCGATGCCGTCCACCGTAAAGTGAATCAAACCCGCGATTTGAGCGCGCGGCAGATACAAATTCACGCCATTGATTTTGGACAATTCCTCGTACGCGTACTGTCCCAATTCATAGGTGCGGCGATAAATCCATTCCCAGCCGATTTCATCGCGCAGCCATTTCAACGCTTCCGCGAATCCTTTGACCGATGGAAAATAATGCGACGCGTATTGATAACGCATTGCCGTATCGCCGAATTCGATTGGCGCATCCGCGCGCGTCACGCGCTTTTTCAAACTGAAATAACCCGCAAACGTATTTTGAATTTTTGGAAATAATTCGCGCCGCAGATACAACGCGCCCGTGCCGTCGGGACCGCACAACCATTTTTGACCCGATAGCGCGTACGCGTCCACGCCCAATTCGCGCACGTTGGACGGAACCATGCCGCACGATTGCGCCGCGTCGCAAATCACGAGCGCGCCGACGCGATGCGCGCTTGCGCACAGTTCGCGCATCGGCAAAATCGCGCCGGTGGACCACGACGCATGCGAAAGGACGACGGCTTTGACGCGCGGCGATAATGCGCGTTCGAGCGCGGCTACCGGGTCGCAGTCGCGCAAGCCAATGTCGGTGTAAATGACGTTAACACCGTAACGCGCTTTTAACACGGCGGCGGGATTCAAACCGCCTTCATGTTCGCTGTTCGCCGTAAGCAATTCATCGCCCGCGCGCCAATCGAGCCCGAGCAGCGCGATATTCATGCCTTCGGTGGTGTTGTGCGTGAGCGCGATTTCATCCGCCGCGCAGCCGAGCAATTCCGCGATCAAATCGCGCGCGTCATTGAGCGCGCCCATAAAACGGTCGAACGCGGGTTGTCCAATGCGCCCAGTTTCAAATTCGACGCGCGCGTAATCTACAATCGCGTCATACGCGCGGCGCGGCAGCGGTCCATTCGTGCCGGTGTTGAGATACACGCCGCGCGTGACAGCGGGCAGCGCCGCGCGCAGCGTTTCAATTTTTTGGGTGTCGTTAAAAGTGGTCCAAGTCATTTTTTTAATTGGGGTAGAAATGGATTGGGTAGAAACGGAACCTGGTTCCGTTTCCACCCAATCCAAGAACCTGGTTCCGTTTTCACCCAATCCGACCGCTTTTTATTTCCTGACCGCCTACGTTCGATAATTCTGCATTTGGTCGAGCAGGTCGGAAATTTCCGCCGAAATAATCAACATCGCGCGATGGTCGGCGCGCACAAAACCTTCCTGCACCGCGCGGTCAATCATCGTAATCAACGGGTCATAATAACCTTCGACATTCAGCAGCGCGCACGGTTTTTGATGCAAGCCCAGCTGCGCCCACGTCACGATTTCGCAAAATTCGTCATAGGTGCCAAAACCGCCGGGCAAGGCAATGAAACCGTCGGCGAGGTCCGCCATCAACGCCTTGCGTTCGTGCATCGTATTGACCACGCGCAGCTCGGTGAGATGCGTGTGCATGATTTCTTTTTGAATCAGATGCGTTGGCATGATGCCGGTCGCTTTGCCGCCCGCCGCGAGCGTAGCATCGGCGATGACGCCCATCAAGCCGATATTGCTGCCGCCGTACACCAAGTCAATGCCGCGCCGCGCGATTTCGCCTCCCAACGCGCGCGCCGTGTCGCGATAAATTTCGCGTGCGCCGATGCTTGAACCGCAAAAGACACAGATGTGTTTCATTTTATTTTTGTTTGAACAACCCATTCGGGTACACGCCTTGATTGTTCCAAAATAAATACCCCGCGCTGTTGGCGTCGTCGGAACCTTGCGCCTGCGCCAGCATCGAGGCGAGCGGCATTTGATACGCTTGCAGCCAGGGCCGCACTTGCGTCCATTGATTCGCGGTGCGCTCCTGCGCTTTGATTGTGCCGTAGCGCATAATGTCGTACGGACACGCGTACGCGTCGCCGCAATTTTTTATGCCAAACGCCGCGCCCCATAAATCGGTCGCGTAACGCCACGTCGAAGGATACATCATCGGCGAGATGTAATCAAAATGCGGGACGATCTCTTCCCATACTTGGCCGATGCCTTGCTCGTCCGTCGTCGCGGTGGTCAAACCGAATACATCGCCGGAAAAAAACGCGGGCGTCGGCGCGAGCGCGGCGGCGGCGCGCGCTAAAAAGCCGCCGAGCGCATTGACGCGATAAGCGCGGTCGCCGAATTCATTGACGTTCACATTGCGCGTGCCGGGGTAACGAATGTAATCGAATTGGATTTCATCAAAACCCATCGCGGCGAGTTCTTGCGCGAGACCGATATGATAATCCTGCGTTTCGGCTTCGGCGGGATCGGTCCAATACGCCGCGTTCTCGTACAACAAATTGCCGTTCGCGTCGTGCAGCGCGAGGTCGGGGCGCTGTTTGGCGAGCAAAACATCTTTGAATACCGTAACGCGCGCGATGCAATACAGCTCGTAGGCGCGGCACATTTCCACTTCATCCTGCGCGGTGAATTCGCGCGGCGTGTACGCGCCGATTTGTTTGGCGAGCGCGGTCTGCGAATCCCACAAAATATAGCCGGGATCCTCTTTGACATCAAAGACGACCGCGTTCATCGTCGTCCCCTTGAATTGTTCGAGGATGCGTTCGGCGTCCGCGCGTTTGATACCGTAATAGAGATGAATGCCGCGCGCTTGAAATGGTTCGAGCGCGAAAGTTTGTTTGCCGCCCTGCGTCAAGTCAAATGCGCCGAGCGCGTAACCGGGCTTTTTGACGACGAGGCGTTGGACTTTGCTAAAATCGTCGAGTTGAAAAGCGCCTTGCGCGTCAGCTTGCATCGCCGCGCCGTTGAAAAGGAGCCGCGCGTTGGCGATGGGCTGCTGTGTAACACGATCAAGCAGGCGCCCTTGCAGACTCGTCGGCTGCAATTTTAACGTCAAACTGGTTTCGTCGCCCAACTGCGCGTTGGCGGCGGCGTAACCCGGGGCTTGGGCGGAAAGCTGCGCCCCTTGCGCCAAGCCATTGAACAGCGCGCTGCCATTGATATCGGTGTTGACCACGCTGCCGTTGGCGCTGACGCGGATGCCCGGCAGCGGCTGATTCGTTGTGGCATTCACGACGCGCACGCGCAATTCGGACGGCGCGAGCGGAATAATCGCGAGCGCTTTGCCGTCGCCGTTGGCTTGGATGTTCGCGGTGACGGAGCGATAACCGGGCGCGCTGATTTTGATTTTCGCGCCGTTTTTGATATGGCGCGCGATAAATTCGCCTTGCGCGTCGGTTTGCAAAATTTCATCATTGATTTGAATCATCGCGCTGGCGATGGGTTCATTCTGCCCGTTCACTATGCGCGCGCGAAATTGTTTGGGTTCGAGCGCGAGCTGGGTCGTAAAATTTTGCGCGAACCAATCGGCGGCATTGATGATTTGCGCCGCATCCTGATAGCCGTCGGCGAACGCGCGCAATTCGTGCGCGCCGCGCGGAAATTGAATTTCAAAATAACCGCGCGCGTCCGAAAAGGTGGAACGGCCCGCGATGGTGATGGCGGCTTGCTCCAGCGGCGCGCCGTCGGCGTTCATCACCGCGCCTTGCAGCGTTTTGGTGTCAAAATACGCGATGCCGAGACCGACGCCGCCGAGCAGTATCGCGCCAATGACGAGACAGAGAATGAGGATGGAAAATTTCGACATGAGAATCAAAGAGCCGAGCGAAAATCACGGCTCACCGATGTCGCCGAAATGATTTGCGCCGAGAACCGAACGTCGCGCGGAGCGTCGCGCGTAGGCGCTGATTATAACATTTGCCGCGCGCGATGAAAAAAAACGCGCGCGCGGGAATGTTTTGCGCGCGCTTGTGGATGTCGTGGGGATAACGACGCGGGTTATCCACACCTTCACACGACCTATCCACAATTTTACGCGGGTTTTCCACATTGATTCGTTTTGGCTAGTAGGCGCTTGGCGCGCGCTAACCTAATTCTAGGGGATTGCGCGTCGCGCGGTTGAACGAAATAAATTTATCCACAAGTAATGCGACGCTTGGCGCAGCTTAAAGAATGCGCGCGCGCGTCCATCTTTTAAGGTGAAACTATTGCGCGCGGTACGCGCTTTTGCTAAGATAGCGCACGCGTCGCAATGACCTGCCGCGCGCGATCGTTTCTTTGTGGGAGAGAAACCGCTGCGCGCTGATTGCGACGTGTATTTTTCGCGATTTTTTTCATAGGAAACCCTTATGCTTTCAACTCAATCGCTTCACCCGACGAACGCGCTGGACGGTCCACGCAAGCCGCTCGCGCCGAATGCGGCGCATATTTGGCAAGCGGCGTTGAGTGAATTACAGTTGCAAATGACCAAAGCCACGTTCGATACGTGGGTCAAACCGACATTCGCGCTGGCGCTTGATTCGGAAAAAAATATTCTTGTCGTCGGTGTGCGTAATGCGTACGCCAAGCAATGGTTGGAAAATCGGTTGTATGGTATGATTGAACGCACGCTGAATCATGTGCTTGGTCAAACGGCGCAAGTTCGGTTCGTCTTGAAAATGAATCAAGATGCGGAAACCGCCGCCGCTGACGGATTTCAGCTTGTGGCGGAATCGCAAAATAATTCGCCCGCGAATGACGGCGCCGAAAACGTCGCGTCGCCGCGCCCGCTTATGAATAATGAACTTGCCTTGACGCCCAATAGCGCTGCCTCGGTCCGCAGCGAGGCGCCGCGCAACAGCTCTGCGCCATACACTCCCACGCGCGGTCAAGGTTCGACGCTGAATCCGAAATATACTTTTGACATGTACATCGTCGGCAATTCCAACCGTCTCGCGCATGCGGCGTGCATGGCGGTGGCGGAGCGTCCGGCGGAGGCGTACAATCCCCTTTTTATTTACGGCGGCACCGGTTTGGGCAAAACGCATTTGCTTCATGCGCTCGGCTGGATTCCGCAGCTGCGCGGCAAGCAAGTGGTTTATGTCTCGTCGGAAACGTTCACCAACGAATTGATTAATTCGATTCGCACGCAGACCGCCGAAGAATTTCGGCGCGCGTATCGCGAAGTGGATGTTTTGTTGATTGACGACATTCAATTCATCGCGGGCAAAGAGACTACGCAAGAAGAATTTTTCCACACTTTTAATTCGCTGCACGGTTTGAACAAACAAATCGTGATTTCGGCGGACCGTCATCCGCGCGCGATTTCGACGCTGGAAGAACGATTGCGTTCGCGTTTTGAAGGCGGCTTGATTGCGGACATTCAACCGCCGGATTTTGAAACACGCGCCGCGATTTTGCGGTTCAAAGCCGAAGCGCAGCCCATGTCCGTTCCGTCGGATGTGATTGATTTTCTCGCGCACAAGATTCAATCCAACATTCGTGAATTGAACGGCGCGTTGACGCGCGTCGTCGCGTACGCGCAGTTGATGCAGCTGCCGCTCTCGATCGAGTTGGCGCAGACGGTGTTGCAAGATGTTTTGCAGCAGACGCCGCTTAGCGCCGAGCAGGTGTTGACGGCGGTGTGCGAATATTATCGCGTCAGCGCGGAGGATTTAAAGGGGCGCGGGCGTAATAAAGAGGTGGTCACACCGCGCCAAATGGCAATGTTTTTGTTGCGCGAGGCGACGGGCGCTTCGCTCCCGCAAATCGGCGAAGCGCTCGGAGGTCGCGACCATACGACGGTGATGTATTCGGTGGATAAAATCGCCGCCGAAATCGAACAGGACGATCATCGCCGCCGCGAAATGCTCGCGCTCAAAGAGCGGCTCTATAACAGCAAACGTTGAGCCGCGCAGCCCAAGCGCGCGATAGCATGTCACCGTGACAATTTTTTACGCGCGCGTTGCGCGCGGCATTTTACGACCATCGGACTTTTCTCCAGACTCTAAGGGTTTTCGAAAACCCTTTGGGTCTGGAAAACGCGCGCTGTTCTCCGACTGCGCGAATCCATTGAAGCGAATTCAACGACTGAACCAAGGTCAAAAAAAACAATACGCTCCGCGCAATGTTCAAGGTTTGCTTTGTTTTTTTGAACGCCTTTAAAGTCTAGCAGAGATGGATGAGCATTGAAAAAAGTTTTTTTTATAGGACTTTGGCTTGTCATTTCGAACGTAGTGAGAAATCTCGCGCTTTCCCATTGAGATTTCTCGCAAAAACGGCTCGAAATGACACTTGAGCGAAAGTCCTGTTTTATTTGAGTGAGCGCAAGGATGCGCCGCTACACTTTCAACTCCCAAATCCCCTCGTTCTGAAAAAATCGCGCGCCGCACGCCGCGCATTGCATCGTCGTGTCACTCACGCTAATTTTTTCCACGCGACATTTCACGCAGCGCCATAAATTCTCATTCAAGCGCGCGTCGCCATTTTTCACCGATTCGGTTTTGAAAAAAATACTCGGCGTGATTTGGAGATTCGAGATTGGAGCTTGAAGCTTGGCGTCGAGCGAGACGAGTAATGACGTTGGCGCAAAACGTTTCAGCGCGCCGATGCGAAAGATAGAGACGGCGCGCTCTTTGCGGAGCTCGAACCCCACCGCGTTCAACGCTTTGCTTATGTAGCTTGGGTGGTAATCAAAATTCAGTTTCACAAACTCGTATGGTTCGAGCGAGTAGGGATTTATTCCCTCGGAACGATAAAGATGATATTTCACTAGCGCTTTCAAATGGCGCTTGTTGGCGAAATCGGTGAGATATGTTCCCTGCGGACGCGTCGCGCGCGCGATTTCGGCGAACGCGTTCGGAATGTTGGCGACATGATGCAAGACGCGAATCGTCAACGCGGTATCGAGCGCGTTGTCCGCGAACGGCAAATTGTACAAATCCGCCGCGACAAAAATAAAACGCGGATCGTTCCCCAATCGTTCGCGCGCATCTTTTAACATCGAGCGCGCGTAATCCAGCAAAATGACTTGTTCGTAGCCGCGATACAAATCGGCGAGCCGTCCAAAGCCCGCGCCGATTTCGACCAAACGTTTGCCTGTCGGCGGCAGCAACGCGTCAAGCGCAATGCGTTCCACCGCGTCCTCATATTCGCGTCCGCGCCAAAATTCCTCGCGCCAGCGCGAACCCTCGTAATCCATGATAGGAACATCTTTCTCGGACATTGCCCGCGATAGTGCCACAACTGCGCGCGGAACGCAAATGAACGAATAGAGCGCGCGCGGCTTTGGCGAAAGCGCGCGCACCCCATTAGTCATTGCAAGATGTTCATCCCGCGCGCGCGTAATGTTTTATGACAGAAACGGCGCGCGCGTCATTCCGCAAAGGCAGACTTGGCGTTGTCGCGATTTCTAATTGCCCCAACGGTTTTTTAATCCTGCATTTAACTAAATCCAGTGTTATATAGTGGAGGAATCAATGTCATGACGAAAAAATACAATCGTCCCTTTACATCGCGCTGGCGGTGGTTAATCGCGGGCGCAAGCGTCAGCGCCTTTCTCGGCAGTTGGGCAATCGTGACGCATACGCCGAATCCTTATGAAAATAGCGCGGCTGCCGCGCCGCAGACGGCGCCGCTTACGCAAGAGGCGCCGCCGCTCCCACGAACGAACAGAGCGCCATCACAAAACTCGGCGCCGTCGCGGCGGCAGCGTCAATTTCAGCAAGCGCCGTCGCAGAATTTCGATACGGCGCCGCAATCGCAGCTGCCGACGACGAATCAGGGGCGCCTGCGCAGCGGCGGGTCATAAGCCGCGCGGTGGAAACGTTTGAATTTTTTGCAATGAACACGCGCGTCACGCTGGTGGCGCAAGGCAGCGCCGAGATACTGACACCGGCATTTGTCCGCACGCGTGAATATATTGCCAAATGCGAAGCGCAGTTCACCCGTTTTCAAGCGACCAGCGAATTGTCCACGCTGAATCGCGCGGCGGGCGCATGGTTTAACGCGTCGCCCGAAATGTTTGAATTGCTTTGCGAAGCGGCGGCGTTGTCGCAAGAGACGTGCGGTCTTTTTAATCCCGCGATTCTTGGCGCGCTCGAACACGCGGGCTACGATGCCAGTATGGAAATCGTGCGCGCGCACAACACAGAGCCGCGCGCGCCGCTGACGGAAACGCGCGCGGAAAATTTTCAAGCGTTGGCGTTTCACGATGCGACGCGCGCGGTGTGGCTGCCGCCGCAGACGCGCATTGATTTGGGTGGAATCGCCAAGGGGTGGATTGCCGAACGCGCGGCGCGTCTGCTCGCCGAATACACAAAAGTTTGCGCGGTGAACGCGGGCGGCGATTTATTTACAGTTGGGACGCCGCGCGAAACGGGCGCGTGGGAAATTGAAATCGAAGACCCGAACGACGCGGCGCGGACGATTGCGCTATTGCGCGCGCCGCAAGGCGCGGTCGCCACATCGTCCATCACAAAACGAAAATGGAAACAGGGCGCGCGCGAGCAGCATCATTTGATTGATCCGCGCGTCGGTTTGCCGGCGGCAACAGATTGGTTGAGCGTAACAGTTTTGGCGCCGCACGCGACGATTGCGGAAGTGTACGCGAAAGCGTTATTGATTGCGGGCTCGGACGAAGCAGGAATTGTGGCGGGCGCACGCGATGACATCGAATGGCTTGCGGTCAAACGCGATGGAACCTTGTGGGGTTCGGAACGCATAAAGGAATCTTTCTATGGAACAACTGAATGATACGGTCCCGATTTTTCAAAAGATGGCGCGGGTGATGCTAACGCTGCTCGTGTTGGGCATTCTCGCGCTGATGTTCATTTTGCTGCAATCGCCCATCGGCGCGCTTTGGCGTAATCTGTTCGACGCGCTGTTTGGTTTCAGCGGGACACATGCGGCGTGGTTTGTTACGCGCGCGTCGGGGATTATTGCGTACTTTTTATTGTGGCTCTCGACGATTTGGGGTTTGGGCGTCTCGACGAAATTTTTTGACCGCGCCGTGCCGCGCGCGTTCACCTACGACGCGCACGAATACATTTCGCTATTGGCGCTTGTTTTTGTGTTCGCGCATATCGTGGTTCTGTTGTTCGATACCTTTACGCCATTCAATCTTGCCGAACTCGCAATTCCCTTTATTTCGGGTTACCGTCCCGTGTGGACCGGCATCGGCATCCTCAGCTGGTATCTCGCGCTGCTTGTGACGGTTACGTTTTACCTTCGCAAATGGATTGGACTGGGGTCTTTTCGCGCGATTCATCTTTTGAGTTTTGCCGCGTACGCGGGCGTAACGCTGCACGGTTGGTTCGCGGGGACAGATACCAATTTTGCGCTGATGCGCTGGTTGTATTTGGGGAGTGCGCTCGTCGTGGTGATAATGACGTCGCTTTGGCTGCTATTGCGAAACAAAGGGGCGGCGAACGCATTAATCAAATCGCAAGAAACGCAAATTGAATCAGTCGAGCCGGAAATAGCGCAAGACTTGCAATCAAGTTATTTTGGCGTGCAAACTGTATCATTTGATGAATATCGGCGCAAATACGACCCAAGACCATAAATCACAGAGTAATCTATTTTTATGCGCTCAATATATTCAACATATTCAAAATCGCAATGCGTGAATAGAACATTTGTTGCAGTGTCACGTGAAACATGTATAACAAAAAAAACCGCGCTGTGCGCGGTTTTTTTTCAACAATTTATTTCATATTCTCGCGCACCCGCGCATAAAGTTCTTCCGCGCGCAACTGCTTGAGCGTGTATACGTTCCCGCCCAATTTCTCCGCGAGCGTCGCGGCGAGTCCCCGATCGAATGCTTCGTGTTCGGTGTTGATGACGACAGTCCGAATTTCCGATTTTTTGAACATGCCCGCGATGCGATGCGCCTCTTCTTGCGGCGGCAGGTCCGTCATGGAAACGTTGCCCGCGCCGTCGGTGACGCAAATCATCAACGGCATCACTTCGGGGTCGCGGATTTTTTCGCGGACGAGAATTTGATGCGCGAGCAAAAGTCCCGCGCTCAACGGCGTTTTGCCGCCGACAGGAACATCCTTTAACGCTTTTTGCGCGAGGTCAACCGAGGACGTTGGCGGCAGAACGGTGCGCGCTTCTTCTTTTTGAAAAACGACGAGTCCCACGCGGTCGCGTTTTTGATACGCGTCCACGAGCAGCGACATGATCGCGCCTTTGGTCGCAATCATCCGTTCGGCGGCTGCCATGCTCCACGACGCATCCACCACAAACAAAATGCAATTCGCCGCGCGGCGCACGCGCACTTTTTTTCGCAAATCTTGTTTCTCAATCGAAAGCGCCATCTCGCTGCCTTCGCTTTTGCGACGGAGTTGATGCGGCGCGGCGGAGCGAAACGTCGCGTCGAACGCGACATCGCTCACCTCGCCGCGCATTTCGCGCGAACGAATGTATCTGCCGCGTTTGCGTTCGGTGCGCGTGCGCGAGCGTTTGCCCGCGGTCTTGCGCGCCATTTTATCTATCGGAGTTTGGAATTTACGAGGCGTGAACGCGTCGCCGATGGACACGGGGCGGTCGGCGGGACGGGGCGATTGTTTGCTCGGGTCATGCCCCTGTCCCTGCACCGATTGGTCGCTCGGCGACGGCGTTTGTTCGGAAGATTCGTCAGCGCTCAGGGACGCTTTTTTTTTACTTCTTGCTTTTGGTCGCCTTTCGGCTGTCCTTCGCTTTGGACGCCTTCGCGCGCGCGTTCGAGCTGCTTTTCCAATTGTTCAAAACGCACTTCGACATCTTGGAACGGTTTGCGTTTGAGACGATGCGGGAGCGCGAGTTCAGCAGCGAGCAAAATGTCTTGTTCGTCAATGTTGGCGCGTCCCGCGAACGCGGCATGGGCGCGCGCGGCTTTGAGAATCACGAGGTCGGCGCGGTGTCCATCCACTTCCAGCCCGGAGGTCAATTCCGCAATCGCGTAAATGTCGGCGTGCGAATGTTTCACTTGAGGCAATTTCTCGCGCGCGCTTTCGATTTCTTTGGACAATTTCTTTTCGGCGGTTTGCCATTCGTCCACGAACGTTTCGGGGTCTTGTTCAAACGCGAGGCGGCGTTCGATAATTTCCACGCGCTGTTCTGCGTCGGGAATGCCGCGAATGTCAACGGACAAACCAAAGCGGTCCAACAGCTGCGGGCGCAGTTCGCCTTCTTCGGGATTCATCGTGCCGACGAGCACAAACTGCGCGGGATGTTGAAATGAGATGCCTTCACGCTCCACATTGTTGACGCCCATCGCGGCGGAATCCAAGAGCAAATCTACTACGTGATCGTCGAGCAAGTTCACTTCGTCTACGTACAAAATGCCGCGATTCGCGTTCGCCAAAACGCCCGGCTCAAATTTCTTTTCACCTTTTTTGATCGCGGTTTCAATGTCGAGCGTGCCGACGACGCGGTCTTCGGTCGCGCTGACGGGCAAATCCACCAGACGGACTTTTCGTCTAGCAATCGGCAACACTTCGCCGCGCGCTTCGCGTTCCATGCACTCGTCGCACAAATGCGAATCGTGCGGATTGCAGCCAAAGCGGCAGTCGGCGACGACTTCAATTTCGGGAAGCAGCGCCGCGAGCGCGCGGACGGCAGTAGATTTCGCCGTGCCGCGTTCGCCGCGAATTAAAACTCCGCCAATGAGGGGATTGATCGCGTTGAGCACCAACGCGCGTTTCATACGTTCTTGACCAACTATAGCTGTAAAAGGAAAAATCGCGGGCATCGAATCACCTGAATTATTTTTTCCGCAGAGATAAAAAAGATTATAGCACTGTCAACAGGAAACATGAAAACGGCTAGGGCTGGCACAAAGTCGCGCAAACTGTCATTTCGAGCGGAGGCGAGAAATCTCGACCTTGCGCGTCAAACGAGATTTCTCATTGCATTCGAAATG
>JAJTXZ010000076.1 GCA_021463195.1 Anaerolineae bacterium | reverse complement strand
TCGAAAGACCTTTGGGGTTTCTGGGCAATTTGCTTGGTTTGGCGCACCCGCGTCGAAAACCCCAAAGGTCTTGACACACAACAAGTCCGTTAAAGATGCTCTAGAGAGGTTTAGAAAAGGTTTTGGATTGTCAGCCCTTTTGGGTTCCTGAAAACCCAAAGGGGCTTGCAGCGCGTTTCAAAACCAAACCTGAAGGTCTATCGCGCCGCGTTAGAGCGGATCCACATAGACGGTTTTCCATTCGGTGAAAAATTCGCGCGCCGCTTTGCCCTGTTCGCGCAATCCGCTGGACGACGCTTTGGTTCCGCCAAAGGGAACGTGCGGTTCCGCGCCCGCCGTCATGGAATTGATGTGGATGACGCCCGCCTCGATTTCGCGTATCAAGCGCAGCGCCAAATTTAAATCGCGCGTGACGACGGACGCGCTCAAACCGAAACGCGTATGATTCGCCAAGGCGATGGCGTCGTCAATATCGCGCGCTTGCAGCACGCTGACAACGGGGCCAAAAATTTCTTCTTGCGCGATACGCATATCGGGCGTCACGTTATCGAAAATAGTTGGCGCGACAAAGAAACCATTTTCAAATTCGCCGCCGCGTAATTTTTCGCCGCCCGTCACCAAACGCGCGCCCTCGTTTTTTCCAAGCGCGATATATTCCAAAACCGTTTTTTCCGCGTCCGCGCTTACAAGCGGGCCCATGTACACATCGCTTTGCATGCCATCGCCCACGCGCAGCTGTTTCACGCGCGCCGCGAGCGCGTCGCGATAATCATTCGCCACCTCGCGCGTTACAATCGCGCGACTTGTCGCGGTGCATTTTTGACCTGTCGAGAGCATCGCGCCTTGCACCGTAAGCTCCACCGCGCGCGCAATATCCGCGTCGTTCAAAATAATGATCGGATTCTTGCCGCCCAGTTCGAGCTGCGCCTTGCCGCCGCGCTGCGCGACGGTCGCCGCGAGGCGTGTGCCAACTTGGTTAGAGCCGGTAAAACTGATTGCTTTGACTTGGCCATTTTCGACCAGTTCTTGGCCCGCCTGCGAACCGCGCCCGACGACAAGATTTAAAACGCCGGGCGGCAGGCCTGCTTGCTCGAACGCGCTGACGAGGTACCATGCGGTCAACGGCGTAATTTCCGCCGGTTTGAAAACGACCGTATTGCCGTACGCGAGCGCAGGCGCCATTTTCCATGTCGGAATGGCGCACGGAAAATTCCACGGCGTAATCAAACCGACGACGCCGAGCGGCACGCGTTCCGCGAACAAAAAGGTGGCCGCGCCCGCGCTCGGATACACCTCGCCGGTTGGCTGTAAACATTCGCCCGCGTAATAGCGCAAGATGCTCACGCCGCGCGCGACTTCGCCGCGCGCTTCCGCGAATGTTTTGCCTTCTTCGCGCGTCAACGCGGCGCCGATTTCGTCGCGCCGCGCGTGCATCCAATCCGCCGCGCGGGTTAAAATTTCGCCGCGCTGCGGCATCGGCGTCCGCGCCCAACTTGGAAACGCGCGCTGCGCCGCGTCAATCGCGCGCGCCGCGTCCGCGCGCGTCGCGGATGGAAATGTGCCCAAATCTTCGCGCGTATTCGCGGGGTTGAGATTCGACGTCCGCGCGCGGTCTGACGCGTCCGTCCATTGGCCGTCAATATAGTTTTGGTATGCTTGCGTCATACGCAGAATGTACCATCGCTCATCGCGGGTGTCAACCAATTCAAGCGCGCGGCAAACCAACACACTGTGCTATAATTTTGTCGCGCTGAATTGAAAAAAATTTTATGCAACGTAAAATAGCGAGTTTTCGCCAAGACCAACAGGGCGATTGGGTCGCGACGCTTGAATGCGGTCACGCGCAGCATGTGCGCCACAATCCGCCATTTCAAGAACGCGCGTGGGTGTTGACATCGGAAGGGAGACAGAGCTTTGTTGGCGTAGCAATCGAATGTAAAGATTGTCAAATAGAAAAACGTCCTCCCCCAACGCGTGAAACTGGATGAACAAGGCGCTGAAATTCAAAATGGAATTTTAGCCCCTGCAAACTATGATAGCAAAGGCGAAAGCCGCGTATTGTTTTTGCAAAGACCGGAGATGGGAGATTAGAGATTAATATGCTCCAAGATGCGCATATCGCATTTATCGGGCCCGGCGCGATGGCAGAGGCGATGATTCGCGGCGTGGTCGTCGGTGAATTGGTTTCGCCGTCACAAGTTGTCGCCGCGGGGCCGCGCAGCGCGCGCTTGGAAGAATTGCAAGCCAAATACGCGATTCATATTTCGACCGATAATCTCAGCGCGGCGCAGAGCGCGGAAATCATTGTGCTTGCGGTCAAGCCGCAAATGATGAATCCCGTAATGCAGGGTTTAAAAGGACATTTGCGTCCGAATGCGCTGGCGCTTTCGGTGATTGCCGGCGCGCGGATGCAGACAATCGAAAATAGTTTGAATCATCACGCGATTGCGCGCGCGATGCCGAACACGCCCGCGATGATTGGGCAAGGGATGACCGTGTGGACGGCTTCGTCGAGCGTGACGATGGCGCAGCGCGAGCAGGCGCAGCGGATTCTCGGCGCGCTCGGCCAAGAAATTTTTGTCGAGGAAGAAGAATATCTCGACATGGCTACGGCGCTTTCGGGCAATGGGCCGGCGTATGTTTTTCTATTCATGGAAGCGATGGTGGACGCGGGCGTGCATTTGGGCTTTCCGCGTTATATTGCCGAAAAGCTTGTTTTGCAAACCGTAAAAGGTTCGGTCGAATATGCCGCGCAAACGCCGCAGCATCTCGCGCGCTTGCGCAATCAGGTCACTTCGCCCGGTGGCACGTCAGCGGAAGCGTTATATTATTTGGAAAAGGCGGGATTCCGCACGGCATTGTCGCGCGCGATTTGGGCGGCATATCAACGCGCGTCGCAGTTGGGGCGCGGGAAAAAACGAAATGTGCAGGATGAATAAAGGATGGCAAAGCCGGAAGCTTGTCTGTGCGCTTTATCCTGCGCGAGCGGGTTTCGCGAGATCGTTACCGCGCTTTCAAGCGCTCGAGTCTGGTGATTACCTAGAACGAATTCCTGATTCGTTTGTGGGGCAAGACCTTTCGGGTTTTCGGAAACCCGAAAGGTTTACCCACAAATCAAAGTGGAATCGGCTCTAGATTTCCAGACCCTAAAGGTTTTCGGAAACCCTTGGGGTCTGGAACCGAGTGAATTGACAAAAATAGGGTGTTGATTAAACTCTTGTCAATATGTTGAGTTTTTCATTTTGTCGGATGAACCAGTGCATCTGTACTATGCGGAATTGTTCGCAGCGCCGCGCACAGTTCCGCCTTTCTGAACGGCGAGAGTTCAACTTGGCACATCAAAACGAAAGAGATAGATTTCAAGCGCGCGTGGACTGAACGCGCGGCTGTTGCGCATGTTTTTAACTCATCGCCGAAAGGAGGATGAGTTTTTTTATTTGTGGGACAAATGCGTCTCACCCGTCAAGGAGCAGAAAAAATGTCCGCAGTCATTCAAACGCAATCCGATTTATTTCTCGACAGCAAAAATTTGTTGTGTCCGATGCCCATCATCAAACTGGCGCAAGCCATTAAACAAATTGACGCGGGGCAAACAATTCTCACCGAAACGACCGACCCCGGTTCGCAATATGATATTGCCGCGTGGGCGCGGCAAACCGGGAACGAATTGCTCGCCACCGAACAAGTCGGCCCGGTCTTTCGTTTTCTCATTCGCAAGAAAGGGTGAACCAAAATATGGATGCTGAAATTCAAAAATATATTAACGAGCGCGTCGAAAAACGCGTTGCGGAAATTCTCGCGCAGCGCGAACACGCTGAAAACGCGCGCCCAAAACGTCTCGCGCTGGTCGCCTCCAAAGGCACGCTCGACATGGCGTATCCGCCGCTCATTCTTGCGTCAACCGCGGTGAGTTTGGGCTGGGAGGCAGGCATCTTTTTCACGTTCTATGGTCTCGATATTGTGAATAAAACAAAATTGCCGGATTTGAAGGTCGCGCCGATTGGCAATCCCGCGATGCCCGCGCCCATTTCAGCCATCCCGTCTTTGCAGGTGCCAAATTTTGTCGGCATGCTGCCGGGTATGACGCCGATGGCGACAGCGCTGATGAAGAATTGGTTCAATCGCGCGCACATTCCGCCGCTGCAAGATTTGATTGACGTGACGCGCGAGGGGGGGGGGAAATTGTACGCCTGCACGACGACGATGGGCGTGATGGGCGTGAGCCAAGAGAATCTGATTGAGGGCGTCGAATGTCGCGGCGCGGCGGCGTTTTTGGAATTCGCCGCGGACGCGACGGTCGCGTTGTTTATTTGAACGCGCGCTTGCGAAAAAACAAGCGGCGACTCGCCAAACAAAAAAATCCCCGTCTCGTCAGAAGGCGGGGATTTTTTTATTTCACTGTTGCGACGCGGTCAGGGTATAAACGGCGCCGCTGTGTCCGACCACATACACTTCGCCCGCTTCATCCTCGCCAAACGAGCTGATGGTGTCGTCGAACGTGCCGACGCGCCGCGTATGCCATGCGCCGTCCGCGTCACGCGCGGTTGCCCACACAATGCCGGTGCAATAATCGGCGAAAAGATATTGGCCGTCGAGCCAAGCGTATTTTTGTCCGCGATAAACATAGCCGCCGGTGACGGAACAGCCGAAATCGTGCGAATATTCCGCGATGGGTTTGACCAATGTTCCGTCGTCGCAATTTTGCGA
Organism: Anaerolineae bacterium; assembly: GCA_021463195.1. Taxonomy (GTDB): domain Bacteria; phylum Chloroflexota; class Anaerolineae; order UBA4142; family SHND01; genus SHND01. Next base: position 16,754 of record JAJTXZ010000076.1, on the reverse strand, counting down.
TGGATTGAAACAATGCAGCCCTTCCATCAAACGCCAACCGTAATTTTCGCCGCCGAGAGAGGATGCCGGTTGAAAATCTATTTCTTCAAAATCGCCTTGGCCCACATCGCCGATATATAAATCGCCGGTTGCGCGGTCGAACGAAAAACGCCACGGATTGCGCAAGCCGTACGCCCAAATTTCCGGACGCGCGTCGGCGCGTCCGATAAATGGATTGGTCGCGGGAATATCGTACGTGTCCGCATTCACATCAATCCGCAAAATTTTGCCGAGCAGCGTGTTCAAGTTCTGACCATTGCCGATTGGGCCATGGCGGTCGCCGCCGCCGCCGCCGTCGCCGCTGCCGATATACAGATAACCGTCCGGCCCAAACGCCAACATGCCGCCATTATGATTCTCTTCGGGCTGTTCAAAAGTCAGGATTACGCGCCCGCTGGTTTCGTCCGCCACATTTGGGTCGGCTGAAACCTGATAGCGTTCAATGACGGTTGCGCCATCCGGCTTGGCGGTGTAATCCACAAAAAAGATTCCATTGTTTTGATAATCGGGATGGAATGCCATCGAAAGCAAACCGCGTTCGCTGCCATCCGTATTGATTTTTTTGCGAAGGTTCAAAAAGGGCGTCGCGCGCACGCGTCCATTTTCGGCGATGAGAATGCGTCCGCCTTGTTCGACGATAAACAATCTGCCAGAATCATCGTTGGCGTGCGTCACGAAAACAGGTTTGGTCAAATCCGATAGATAGGGCGCTGCGCCGATGGAAAAATTTTGATTTATCACGGCGGCGCGTGTCAGCGTCGGCGCGGGTAGAGTTGGCGCGGCGGCGGTGGCAGATGGAACTTGGGTTGTAATGGGCGCGGCGGTTGGCGGAATTTGCGTTGGGGCTTGCGTTGGAGTTTGCGCGGAGGTGGCAGGCGGCGCGAGGGTTGGCGGAATTTGCGTTGGCGCCGCGGACGAGCTAGCAGTCGGCGCCAGCGCGCGCGTGTCGCACGCGGCAAGAATAATTATCAGCGCGGCGAGTAGGATAGGATAAAGAGATTTTTTTTGCATAATGAGCGAATCGTCGGGACGCAATGAATGTATTTGGGGCGGAGCTGTCTCGGCCCGTTGCGTCCGAAAGTTCCAAGATTTTATATCATTCGCGATAAAGTGGAAACTTGCACGCGCGCAAGTTTTTGATTTATTTAAAGTTTTTATTCGCGCTGGCGCGAACGCCGTGAAACGCGCCGACATGGCTAAAACTTGCGGCGAAAAATAAAACCCCCAAAGAGCCAAGCCCTTTGGGGGTTTTCAGTCAACCTCACTTGACCACAAAACTCGCTCCGCTACTTCTTCCAAACACATCCGGCTCGTACATTTGCTGCGCTGTGGTTGGCAAGACAGTAAACTCGCCGCTCACGCTCGCGCGCATCAAGTACGTGTACTCGTAAGCGCCTTGCGCCAAATAATCGGCAAAGAGCGCCACTTTGTCATCGCGCAGCTCTGTGTTCGTCCAGTAATGCCAGAATGGATAGTAATACTCGGCGCAGGCGGCGCAATCCGCGATTTGTTTTTCCAATTCGGGCGAGCTCGCGCCTGCCGAAGTGGTTTTGAGCGAAGTGTCCACCGCTTCAAAACCGGACGGCAGTGGGTCCTCCACCAAAAGATAATGCAAGTTGTTGGGCGCGATGAGGGTGAGCTTTACTTGGACGTAATCGCCGATGTTCGCGGTGGTAATGGGCGTCGCGGTCGGTTTCAGCGTCGCTTGGTCAACTTGATAATATTGACGCATGACAATTACGCCGCGATCCAGCGCGGGAATATTTTTGGCGGGCAGATAATAATTTAGGAACGCGCTATAGTAGAGATTGCCCGGACCTGCGGCGCGCGTAAACAATAATTCGTTCGCCGTGTCGCGCAGCAGATCCTTCATTGTCACCGTGAATGATTGATTGGCAGTGATATTTTCTTTGGTGACCGCGCCGCCGCCGAGAACTTTATTGTTGACAGAAACCTCATAGCTATAATTTGCGTTGAGCTCGCCGCTTTGTTTCATGTATTCGGTCAGCCCAAGCAATGCCCACGCGGTCTCTTGCGTCGTTTCCCAATGGCTCTGCGCGCGCATTGTCATGAGCCAGCGCACGGCATTTTTCAATAGCGCGTTTTGCGGGTCTACGCGCGCCAGTCCGAGCAGCACAATGGCGGTGGTGCGCGTATCAGTATTCATCATGTACCAGTCGGGCTGCTTTTCTTGCCAATGCGTACCCGTCGCGCTCGGCAGCGCGCTCGCGGTCAAGTCTTGCAAGAGCGCGTCGGCTTGGGTTTTGTTGCCTGTTTTGAACAATGCCATCATTAAATACGATTTGGCAAAGTTATCCAACTGGCTGCGCCGTTCGTACAAACTTAACGCGCGGCTGGCGTATTCTGAAGTGTCGCTCGTTGCGACCAGCGCGTAAATGACGAACGCGCGTTGATTGTAGCGATAAGCTTGATTGGCGTCGGTTGGTTCGTCGAGATAGCTCGTCAAATAGTCGCGCCCGCGCTGAATTACGTACTCGTCCACCGCAAAGCCGGCGCGGCGCGCGGCATCCAATCCCAGCGTCGCGTATGCGCTGGTGTGCGGCATACTATTGTCATTCGCCCACCAGCCCCAGCCGCCATCGCCGTGTTGTAATTGATACAGTCGTTGGATTTGTTGACTAAGATTGATCGCCAGTTGTCTTTCGAGCGCCGCGTCGTTGATGCCGAATTCGGTTAATGCCTGATAAGTTACGACGTTCGGGTAAAATTTCGAGACGACCTGCTCGGCGCAGGCGTACGGAAACGTTTTGAGAAATTCGAGCGATTCGAGCGATGCGGCGGCGAGCGATGGACTCGTCGTAATTTTCAAACCGCCCGCGATGGGATCAGCGTCCGCGGGCGTTTGAATTTGTTCCGCGACTTGGGCGTCAACGGTCCCCGCCGTGCCAACCACTTCGGGCGAAATCGGACGCACCACAGGCAATGTCGCTTCGAGCGCGTCCGTATAGCCGCCTCCGTTCGCGCTAAATTGAACCAGCGCTGTAACGGCATCCTTGTCCACGCTCGTTTGCCATGACACTTTGGCTTTATCGTTCGCTTTGATCGTTAACGGTTGGGTCGCATTGCTCGCGAGAGTCAAACCGGTCGTCTGCAATTTCACGTCAACGGTTACGTCATTGGCGGTATTGTTATTGACGACGGCTTCAAGCAACACCTGGTCGCCGGGGACAAAGAAACGCGGCACGACCGGACGGACGAGCAAGGGTTTCGTTTCGATAATGTCGAGTTTGCCTGTGCCGACGAGCGTTTCCGGCGTGACGCCTTTGGCGGTGAGATTCCACGTGGTCAAATTGTCGGGCAAGGTGACAGTGACGGACGCTTTGCCGTTCGCGTCAGTGACCACTTCCGCATCCCAGAAAGCGGTATCTTGAAAATTGCGGCGCACGGGCGAACTTTCTTCGGGCGCGCCGCCGCCGCCGCCGCCTTTGGCTTCGGCTTGAATATTTTGATTGATGCGTTCGACGGAACGGACCCATGAGGCGGCGGTTTGGACGCCGATACCGCGCGCGCCCCAGAAGGCTTGGGCTAGCGAGGGCGAACGGTCATCGGCGAGCGCTTGCACCGCCTTATCCACCAACGCGACGGAAAATTCGGTTTGCGCGGGTTTGCCGCGCGCGTCGGTCGCTTGAACGTCAAAGGTCACTTTATCGCCGGGTTGATATTCCGCCAAGCCTTTGGCGTTCAATTTGCCGTTGGTTGTGATTTTCACGTCAAGTATTTTGTCGGCGGGATTGATATTGAGCGTAGCATAGCCAAGTTTGAATTGAGGCGTTGGCGAAGTGGCGCCGCGTCCTTTGACGAGCATGACGGAAACATAAACGGTCGGCAGATATTCGGGCTTGATGGGAATTTCGAGTGTTTCGCTGCTGCCGATTTCGCCCAATGATTCGACGTATAGAATGCCGCCGCGTTCGATGGTCAACAGCGCGTGGCCGCCTTGAAACGGCGCCGGCACCAAAACTTTTGCCGTGTCGCCGACGTTGTATTCTTTTTTGTCCGCGACCAAATCAATGCGGTCATTGTTTTCGATGCGCCAATTCACAAACGCGCTAGAGGGCACCCATTGATAAGTCGCGCTGCGAATGGCATTGCCGCGCGTATCTTGCGCGTGCGCCGCGATTTTGAATACGCCGCCAAGCGTCGGCGTGTAATACGCGGTTGCCGCGCCTTGAGCGTCGGTTGTCACTGCGCCGCTGCTGACAAGCGTATCGGTGTACGAACTCGTCCAATAAAAATTTCCGTCCGAGTCTTTTTCGCGGACGCTGAACCATTTGTGTTCAAACACCGAAATGTTTACAAGTTGATTCGGATGCGGGTCGCCTTGCGGATTGACCGTGATGATGTTAATGCCTTGTTTTTGATTCGTCGCGCCGAGATAACTCTGCGGCTGCAAGCCGATATAAAACTCGCCTTTATGCACAGGCACGACGACGCGCGCGGAAACGGCGGAATTATTCAGGTCGGTGATTTCAACATCGAGCGTAAAGTTTTGCGAGAGCGGATAATCTTTTAAATCCGCTGGCACAGTAAACGCAAAGCGTCCCTGTTTGTCGGTGACGCCTTTGCCTTCGCTGATCACGCCGCCGCTGCGCGTACGATTGGCGGTCAAATCGTAATCGCTAAAATCCCACCACCCCTTGACCTTGTCGGTGGTAAAAAATAAATCGTCGCTCAACAGACGCCATTGCGCTTTGGCGCCCGAGACCGCGCCGCCGAAATAATACGCGCTTTCGGAACTCACCTGGATTTTTTCGCCGTTGATGTACGAGTCTTGGTCGGTTTTGACCGTCACTTCAAATTCCGGTTTTTTATATTCGGCGACTTGAAAGTCCACGCTGTTGTAAAAACGACGATTATCGGGACCGAACTCTAGCGCGATGCTGTAATAACCGAGCGCCGCGTTGTCATCCAATTCCACTTTGCCGTTGAACGCGCCAAACGCGTTGAGCGCCAAATCTTGCGCGAGAATTTCGCGTCCGTTCGAATCCAACACCTTGATTGGCGCGGTTTTCATGTTTGTCGGCAAACTGTACTGCGCGTCATTGTCGCGGCGCAAGATGCCTCTAAAGTACACCGTTTGACCGGGGCGATAAATCGCGCGGTCGGTGTACAGATTCGCGTAATATTCTTGCGCGTCGTATTGCGTATTCAAATTAAAATCAAAAGTTTGAATGCCATCGTTCCAATCGGCGCCGACGGCCGCTTGCGTCAAATCGCCTTGTTCGCTCAGCGCGAAAAGCGATTCATAATATTCCTGTCGCGGTAATGCGCTGCGATAGATGCCGTCCTTGTCCGTCGTGCCGGTTGCCACCGCTTTGCCGTTGGCGGTGTAAAGAGTGATGGGCAAAGCCGCGACCGGTTTGCCGGTCGCCAGGTCTGTCGCCCACACCAGCGCCGCATCTTGGCTTCGTTTCAAGGCGAGATGGTACGGCGTGACGACAAGGATATGCCGCGCGCGCTGAATGGCGGTCTCGTTTTTCTTGGCGCGCGCCTCGAGATAATACGCGCCGGGTTGGAGCAAGTCAGTCAATTTTTCGCCGCCGAGCGAGGTCGAAATCACGCGCGACGCGTTGAGCGGCGCCGTGACTGGCTGCGCCCACTGGCGCAAAAGATTATTTTCGTTCGGTTTGTATTCATCCCAATATTGATAGCCGTTATTGCCGACCGCGCGTATCAAGTCGTTGCGCGGCATGTTGTACAACGCGTATTCGATTTCGTTGATATTGCGAAAAGAGCTGTAAATGATTTGCGGCGCATTTTTATCGTACAAACCCATTATGCCGTTGACGTTCAAATAAATATCGGGGTCGAGCGGCGCGGCGGTGAATGTCACCACCGTATCTTGACCCAGCTCTTCGCCAAACAAAGTTTGCGATTTGCCGCTGATGGTGACCGTGTAACTTGTTGACGCGAGCCAGCCGCCCGAAATCGTTTGCCGTGTCGGGCTATTCCAATACGAATACTGATTCGTAATCGTTGGTTGAATCGTGACGGTCACCGCGTCGGTCGCCATCGGCGACGCGTACTGTATTTCAAAACCGTTGCGTATAGTCAGCGCCGCCTTGGCGCCGTTCTTGGGTTCGGTCGTCAAAATGCCGGGCTGGCGCGTCGTGCGAAATTGCCACGTCGTTTCTTTTTGCGTTGCGGCTTTTTGATCAATCGCTTGCGCGCCCGCTTTTAACGTCGCGCGATAGGACGTGTTGTACGCCAGCGGTTTGGCGGGTAGGAAGCGCATCCCCGCGCCTTGCCACTCGAATTTGCCCGCGATTGCCGCGCCGTTTGAAACGGCGTTGACGCTGAAACGCGTCTCGACCGACGCGCGGTCCATCTCGGTATTGAATGTGACGCTGATGGGCTCCCGCGCGCCCGCGTTTTGCGTGTTGATTTCGGGATAGGACAAAATCACGGCCGGCGACGCGGTTTTGAATTTCCACGCATAACCCGCGAGTTTGGAACCGAGCATATCCGTCATCGGCGCGACGTTCACGGTATACTGCGTCGCCACTTGTAAATCTTGCGACGGCGTGAACGAATACGTGGACGTGTTAATCCAAAGCCCGCTGCCATTCAAATTCGGCGAAAACGACAACGGCTGCGGCAAATCTTTTTGATCGGCCACAGACACGAGCGGCACGACGGGATGATTGAATTGAACAATAATTTTAGTCTCGCTGCGCGAAACCGAAATCTCGCTCGCATTATTTTGCGGCGAAGTGGAAAGAACCTTGAGCGGCAAACTAGCGACGTTCGCCGTCGTCGTGACTGTGTTCGTCGCGGCGGGCGTGGCAGTGGTTTGCGCGTTGGGCTGCCGCAACGGCGTGGCTTGCATATTCGACGTGTCATTCTGAATGCGCGCGCCTTGCAAACGCAGGGTCGGCGGCGCAGCGCACGCGGCGAGCAGGATGAAAATCAGGGCGAGCGCGAGGTGGAGGCGTTGAGTAAACATGCGTAGGTCCTTTGAACTACTTGAGAATAAATTCGATTTTTTTTCTAGCTATTCGTTGGTTTGTGAAAAAATACGCGCGCGGCGTCACGCCAATCTAATCATAAAGCGCTTTCGCGCGCATCGGTAATTTTACGTATTCTAGTACGCCTTGTGTTCACGCGCGGCGCGAATCAAAAATCCCAAACGCCGCGCGCGCCGTTAACTTTCGCTCTGAACGATTCGCCAGCGCCACTCTTCTTCCAATAATCCGTACACCAAAGTATCCCAATAGCGCCCTTTGAAAAATTCCTCTTCGCGTAAACGACCCTCTTGACGCATGCCCAATTTTTCCAACAGACGAATTGAATTGTGATTGTGGGCGTTCACGCGCGCCATGACGCGATGCAAACGCAATTTCTCGAACGCGAATTTCAGCATCGCCGCCGCGGCTTCGGCGGCATAGCCATTGTGCCATTCGCGCGGGTCAAGCTCATAACCCAATTCCGCATGATACACATTTAGCTCGCGTTTGCGAATGCCGATATTGCCAATCACTTTGTCATTGGGCAAAACAATCGCAAGTTGAAATTTGAGGCGCGGCGTTTCTTGCTGTTGGTCAATAAAACGCTGCACAAAACTTTTCACCGCCGGCTCGCTGCGATGCTCCCACGCGTAAAATTCCAGATAGCGCAAATCATTTTGATACGCATAGACCGCGCGCCAATCCTCTGCCATAAACTCGCGCAAGCGCAATCGTTCGGTTCTCAGTTCCATCTTGTCGCTCATCGTTCATTATTTGTTACGCGCGCTCAATCCGCCGCGCGCTGCCGCATGATTCATTCTATCACCACAAACCGCGCCGCAGCGCTTTCAAAGCGTTGTCCATCCTCTGTCACGCCGACCGCGCGCGCGAAATGGACGCCCGGCTTTAACTGCCACAAGGCGCGATACGGCGCGTTCGAAAATTCTCCCACCGCCATTTCGTCTACATATAACGTAACGCGGCGCAAGTCCAGCGCGTGATTCAAGCGCGCCATCACTTCAATTTGCTGCGACGCGATAGGGAGCTGCGGACTCGTTTTAAACTCAGAGTTGGGCGCGGGCGAAACGATTTCCAAGAACGGACGACGGGCGACGGACGGCGGATTATTTTGCGATGCCGTCTGCGCTTTGTTGTCTGCGGCTGGTTGTCTGCCCATGCAATCCGTCTCTGGCGCCAACGTCAAGCTCTTTTGCTTTGCCCATTCCCGCGCGTCAGGCGGATACACGCGGAATACGCGTCGCACGCGCGGTCCCTGACATTCCTCCGCCCAAATTTTGCCGGTCGGCGCGTCAATGAAAAACGCTTGATACGCGTTATCACGTTCGGTTGGCGCGGCGCCTTGAATAAAAAACTCGCGGCGCACGCGCGCGCAATCGGCGGTGGCTAACAAGCCCGACGCGTCGCAGATTTCGCGTTCGACCAAACCGTCGGGTTTGGCAAAAACGCGCGGCGGCAGATTGCGATGCGCCGCCTCCATAAAATCATGCCAAATCGGCCCTGCGCCTGTAATGCCGGTGACGCGATACATGGGCGCATTGTCCGCGTTGCCAGCCCATACGCCGACCGCCAAATCGGGCGTATAGCCGAGCGTCCAGTTATCGCGGAAATCGGTCGTCGTGCCCGTTTTCGCCGCGGCGGGGCGCGCTAATTTCAACACGCTGTCTTCGCCGAACGCGGGAATGCGCGCGTAATTATCAGAAAGAATAGACGTGACGAGATACGCGACTTGTGGAGAAACAGCCGCGGCGCCAGTTTCCAAGCTCCAATCTTTTTGCGATGGGAGATTGGAAACTGAAAGAATCGCGCGCGGCGTCACGCGTTTTCCCGCATTCGCGAACGCCGCGTATGCCGCCGTCAATTCCAATAATTTTATTTCACCCCCCCCCAGCGTCAACGCCAAACCGAAACGGTCGGGGTCGTCAAAGGTGGTGATGCCCAGCGCTTGCGCCGTCGCAATCATCGTATCCAGACCGATGTGTTCCAATACCTTGACCGCAATCATGTTATTAGACGTCGCGAGCGCGGCGCGCAGCGAAAGCGGTCCATGCCATTGGCGGTCAAAATTTTGCGGCGCGTACGGCTCATGCTCTTTGGTTTGAAACGTTGTGGGAACATCGGTGAGTACGGTCGCGGGCGAATAATCCAGCGCGAACGCGGCGGCGTAGGTGATGGGTTTGATGGCGGAACCGGGTTGGCGCAGCGCGAGCGCGACGTTGACCGCGCCGTCAATGCTTTCGTCAAAATAATCCGCGCTGCCGACCAACGCCAAAATTTCGCCGCTGTCCGGTTTCAATGCCACCAACGCCGCGTCGTTCAAATTATACGCGGGCGCGTTTTCGTTGCGCGTGCGCGCTTTTAATTCGGCGATGCGCTGTTGGACGATTGCCTGCGCGCGCTGTTGCAAATCCAAATCGAGCGTCGTGGTCACGCGCAAACCGCCGTGATTCACAACGTCTTGGCCGTAACGCTGTTCCAATAGATTGCGCACGTACGCGACAAAATGCGGCGCGCGCATGATTTCGCGTTTATCCGTCGCTTTGAAATGCAGCGTTTCGGCGCGCGCCAGCTGCGCGTCGTCCGCGGTGATGGCGCGGCGTTTGAGCATCAAATCCAACACTATATGTTGCCGCGCGCGCGCCGCGTCAAAATTGACATAGGGGTCGTACGCGGCGGGCGCTTGGATGAAACCCGCGAGCATCGCGCTCTCTGCCAAATCCAAATCGCGCGCGGGTTTGCCGAAATAGACGCGCGCCGCCGCTTCCGCGCCGTACGCCAAATTGCCGAAATAGACTTCATTCAAATACATTTCCAAAATTTGGTCTTTGGAAAAAGTTTGCGTGATGCGCCACGCCAAAATCATTTCGCGCAACTTGCGCGTCGCGGTGCGCGATTCTTTTTCCGCGCGCGTCAGCAGCGTCGCGCGCGCCAGCTGCTGCGTCAGCGTGCTGCCGCCGGAAACGATTGCGCCTTCTTGCGCGTATTGCGCGGCAGCGCGCGCGACGCCGAACGCGTCCACGCCGGGATTTTCGTAAAAACTCGCGTCCTCGACGGCGATGACGGCGTTTTTAAAATTGGCGGGCAATTCATCCAACGCGACGCGCGTGCGCCGCCCCGCCAACGGATCCAAAATTTCGTACAACAGTTTTCCGTGGCGGTCGAAAATTTTGGTGGTGTCGGGCGATACGCGCGTGAGCAGCGCGTCGGGCGCGGGCAAATCGGCGACCAAGAGCCATGTCGCGCCTGTCAATGCCAGCGCCAAGATTACGACGCTCGCAAGCAGTCCATGCCGCCGCGAAAATTTTTTCATGTATTATCTCGGTGCGCGCCAAAAGCGCGTAATTTGTTTTCTACGCGCTCCTCCGCCAATAGGACGCCCAATCCGATTCATTCGTTCCGTCAGCCGCCCGCGGCGCGCGATAAAAAAAGAGAGCGGAGTGTTCCGCCCTCTGGCATCGGCACGCGCGAAGATTTTAGCTCGCGGCGGGCGCGCGGCCGCGCGCCGTATAGAGCGCGATGAGCGCGGCGCCGATGGCTTGCGACAAATCGCCGAGCGCGGCAGGCACGATTTTGATTTTTTGGCGCTGCAGCGTCCAAAAATAGGGTTCGGCGGTTTTCCAGACGATTTTTAAATAACGCGCGCGAAAGGCGTCGGTGGTGGTGGTCGGGTCCATCAAGCCGCCGCCGATAATGACATAGCGCGGGTCAAGCGCCATCGCGAGATTCGCCACATGCAAGCCGAGCGCGCGCGCCTGAAAATCAAAAATCTCTTGCGCCATTTGGTCGCTTTGCTGCGCCAAGCCGCGCAGCTGCAGCGCGCGCTCTTTGGGGCTGAGCGTCGAATGCGCGAGCGGATGGTCGGGATATTCGCGTAATTTTTCCGCGAGCAGAAACGGCAAACCCGCGATGCAGGTGTACATTTCCACGCAGCCCCAATCGCGCCCGCAACCGCATGGATACGGTTTCGCGTTCAGCAGATGCAGCGGCGCGGGCATGTGTCCGCCTTCCATGCCCGCGAGCGAAGCGCCTTCGAGCGCAAACCCATTGCCGTCCATATACGCGGCGCCGAGGCCGGAACCGGGCGCGAGCATCAGCGCGGTGTCGGTGGTGTCGCCGCGCACGCGCGCCGCTTCCGCCACGCCGCCCATATTGCCGTCATTGCCGACGGTGAGCAAAATATCGCGTCCGGCGGCTTGGACCAACGCGTTGTGATACAGGGTGTAAATATCCAAACCCGCGAAACTCGCAGGCAGATTCGCCGCGCGTTCCAGAACGCCATAACTCAGGCGCGGCCCCGGAATCGCGACGCCGACGCCTTGCACCTGCGCCCAGGTTAAATGATTGTTGCGTAAATATTCGTCAACGCCTTGCACCCAACCGCGCACCACCGCGTCAGGACCCAAATCGCCGTTCGTAGGATTTTGCAGCAGGGTCGTAGAAATGGGCGAAGCGTCCGCCCACACGCCGCCGATTTTTGACGTCGTCGCGCCGCCGTCCGTGCCAATGTAAATGGGCTGTTGTGTTGTCATGCTGTCCTTTGCTTACGCGCCAGAATAAAGGATTATTCACTCGCGTTACGCGCATTCGCTAAAAAATAGCGCGCAAACGCACGGCAAGTTTCAAATTTGTCGCGCGTTTGCGTAACATCAGTGATTCATCCATAACATCGCGATTTTAACATGATTGACGCGCGGATTCAAACGCCAGAAATTATTTTTCGGGTGATTATCCGCATCTCGAAAACGTAACGGATTTTCAGACCCCAAGGGTTTTCGAAAACTCTTGGGGTCTGAAAATCCGGGCAATCACCAAATTATTTTTTTTATTTTCCCTCTAGCTGAAGCATGGTATGATGGTTAAAAAATTTACATGGGGCTTATGCTAACCAAAGAAGCAAAAGCGCGCGTCAAAATCAATCGGCTGCTCGAACAGGCGGGCTGGCGTTTTTTCGACGACGCGAACGGCGCGGCGAATATCCAACTCGAAACGAACGTTAAACTCACGCAAGCGGCGATTGACGCGTTCGGCGAAAATTTCGAGAAAACGAAAAACGGTTTTATTGATTTTTTGCTGCTCGATGAACGCGGGTTTCCGCTGCTCGTGTTGGAAGCCAAGTCGGAAGAAAAAAATCCGCTCGTCGGCAAAGAGCAAGCGCGCCGATACGCCAAAGCGCAAAATTGTCGGTTCGTGATTCTCTCGAACGGCAACCTCCACTATTTTTGGGATTTGGAACGCGGCAATCCGTATGTGATTACGCAGTTTCCAAATCCCGCTTCGGTCACGGGCTATAAAAACTATACGCCCAACCCCGCGCGTCTCGTCGGCGAACTTGTCGCGCGCGACTATATCGCGCTGACACAATTGCCCAATTATCCACAGCAAGCCGCGTGGCAAAATGAAAACGAACGCGCGCAATTCATCGAAACGAATCGCTTGCGCTTTTTGCGCGCGTATCAAGAAAAAGCCATCCGCGCGCTGCAAGGCGCGGTCGCAAAAGGGCAGGACCGCTTTTTGTTTGAAATGGCGACGGGGACGGGCAAAACGTTGACGGCGGCGGCGGTGATTAAATTATTTTTGCGAACGGGGAACGCGCGCCGCGTTTTGTTTTTGGTGGACCGCCTCGAACTCGAAGACCAAGCGCGCAAAGCATTCACGCAGCTGTTGAAAAATGATTTCAAAACGGTGATTTACAAAGAGAACCGCGACGATTGGCGTCAAGCCGAAATCGTGGTGACGACGGTGCAGTCGCTGTTGTTCAACAACAAATACAAACAGTTGTTTTCGCCCACCGATTTTGATTTGCTCATTTCGGACGAAGCGCATCGCTCCATCGGCGGCAATGCGCGCGCGGTGTTCGAGTATTTCATCGGCTACAAACTCGGCTTGACGGCGACGCCGCGCGATTATTTGAAAAAATTCGACCATGCCAACGCGCGCGACCCGCGCGAACTCGAACGGCGCCTTTTGCTCGACACCTACCGCACGTTCGGCTGCGAGGACGGACAACCGACGTTTCGCTATTCTTTGCTCGACGGCGTGCGCGATGGCTATCTCATCAATCCGCTTGTCGTGGACGCGCGCACCGATGTGACGACGCAGCTGCTTTCGGACGAAGGTTACATTGTCGCCGTGCCGCGCGCGGGCGACGCGGGCGACGACGCGGATTCTTTTAGCCAGCGTGATTTTGAGAAAAAGTTTTTCTCGGAAGCGACCAACAAATTATTTTGCAAAACGTTTTTGGAAAACGCGCTGCGCGATCCCATCAGCGGCGAGATTGGCAAGACGATTGTGTTCGCGGTGAGCCAGCATCACGCGGCGAAACTGACGCAGATTCTCAACGAAATGGCGGACGCGCTGTATCCGAACAAATACAATTCTGATTTTGCGATCCAAGTCACCTCCCAAGTCGCGGACGCGCAGCAATTCACCATCAACTTTGCCAACAACAATTTGAGCGGCGCGGAAAACTTTTTGCCCGCGTACAAAACCAGCAAGACGCGCGTCTGCGTGACGGTGGGGATGATGACGACGGGGTATGATTGCACCGATATTTTGAATTTGTGTTTGATGCGCCCGATTTTTTCGCCGACCGATTTTACGCAGATGAAAGGGCGCGGCACGCGCAGGCACGATTTTCGGGAACAACTTTTTGATGACGCGTTGCGTCAACAAATTCCCGACGCGCGCAAAACGCAATACAAGCTCTTTGATTTTTTTGGCAACTGTGAATACTTTGAACACGAATTCAATTACGGTGAAATTTTGAAACTGCCGCGCGTCGCCGCGCCGCGCGCGAACGCGGAAGGCGAGGGCGGCAGCGTCAGCATTGACGAGTACGAAAATTTCAATCCCGATGTGTTGCGCGCGCTCAAAGAAACGCAAATCGGTTTGGAGGGGATGAAAATTGACCGCATGTTTTTCGAGAAATTTCAAGAGCGCGTGCGGGCGGACGATTTCATCACGACGAATGTCGAACAAGGACAATGGGAACGCGTGACCGAATACCTGCACGCGCGCATTTTGGACAAGCCCGAAGAATTTTTCACGCTCGAAAAATTGCGCCGCGCGGCGGGCGTGGACCGACGGCTCTCGCTGCGTGAAATTCTTGAAAAAGTTTTCGGCTTGATTCCGCAATTCAAATCAAAAGATGAATTGTTGGAAGATGAATTCGAGAAACTGGTCGCGGACTTGAAACCCGACGCGCCCGAAACCATCGTCGCGTTGAAATATTTTTTCAAAGCGTACATCACCGACCCGCGCGTGCGCGAAATTATCGAACAGAAACGTTTTGGGGAATTGAACACGAATCCAAGTTTTACGATGCAAGATTTTCAAGCGGTGCCGCGCAGTTGGCGCGCGAAAATTCCTGAATATGTCAAAGATTACGTGATGTTGAATCAATTTATGGAATAGTAAAGACCCAAAGGGTTTTCGAACGACGTTGCCTAGCGAGCCGCGCACGCGACAAAAACCCTTTGGGTCTCGACCGCGCCAGACCCAAAGGGTTTTCGAACGACGTTGCCCAGCGAGCCGCGCACGCGACAAAACCCTTTGGGTCTCGACCGCGCCAGACCCAAAGGGTTTTCGAACGACGTTGCCTAGCGAGCCGCGCACGCGACAAAACCCTTTGGGTTTCCAAGTAGATGCTAGATACCGAAACGAAACGCCGTATTGACACCGCCCGCGATATTCTCGTGGGCAAAGTGCCTGACCCCAAAAGCCAAGTCGAACAAATCACGATTGCGCTGATTTATAAATTCATGGACGACATGGACGCGCAAGCGGAAGAGTTGGGCGGCGCGCGCGCGTTTTTCGCGGGCGAATTTGAAAAATACAGCTGGGCGAAATTGATGCGCGTCGGAATGGGCGGGCATGAAGTTTTGAACCTGTACGCCGAAGCGATTACGCGCATGACGCAGAACGCGAACTTGCCGCTGCTCTTTCGCGATATTTTCAAGAACGCGTATTTGCCGTACCGCGATCCCGAAACGCTCAAGCAATTTTTGAAAACGATTAACGAGTTTTCGTATGACCACAGCGAACGTTTGGGCGACGCGTTCGAGTATTTGCTTTCGGTGCTGGGCAGTCAAGGCGACGCGGGGCAATTTCGCACGCCGCGCCATATTATTGATTTCATGGTCGCGCTGCTCGATCCGCAAAAAAATGAATCCATCCTCGACCCCGCGTGCGGCACCGCCGGCTTTTTGATTTCGGCGTACAAATATATTTTGAACGCGAACGCGCGCGACGGCAGACCGGGCGCGGGATTGACGCCCGACCAACGCGCGCGTTTGATGAATAATATAAAGGGCTATGACATTTCGCCCGACATGGTGCGGCTCTCGCTCGTGAATTTGTATCTGCACGGTTTCAACGACCCGCACATCATCGAATACGACGCGCTGACGAGCGAGGACAAATGGAATGAACACGCGGACATTATCATGGCGAATCCGCCGTTCATGTCGCCGAAAGGGGGCATCCGTCCGCACAAACGTTTTTCGGTGCAGTCGTCGCGCTCCGAAGTGTTGTTTGTGGATTACATCGCGGAACATCTCGCGGCGAACGGGCGCGCGGCGGTGATTGTGCCAGAGGGAATTATTTTTCAAAGCGGCACGGCGTACAAGGCGTTACGCAAGATGTTGGTGGAAAATTATTTGGTGGGCGTGATTTCGCTGCCGGCGGGCGTGTTCAATCCGTATTCGGGCGTCAAGACCTCGATTCTGTGGCTCGATAAAACGCTCGCGAAAAAGACGGACGAAATTATTTTTGTGAAAATCGAGAACGACGGTTTTGATTTGGGCGCGCAGCGCCGCGAGAGCAAACTGAACGATTTGCCCGCCGCGTTGGAAAGTCTGCGCGCGTACAATAAGACCCTTGGGGTTTTGGCGATGAACTCCATCGCAGAAAACCCCAAGGGTCTGGGCGCGAACGTGACGGTGGTGGAGAAAGCGCGGATTGGAGGGAATGGGGATTACAATTTGAGTGGGGAGAGATACCGCAAGCAGGACATTGGCACACAAACAAAATTCCCTTTGGTGGCAATTGGAGAACTCTGTACTTTCGAGTACGGAAAGGCACTAAAACAACAAGACCGAGCAGGTGGCGATTACCCTGTGTTCGGTTCAAATGGGATTGTTGGCTATCACAATGAATTTCTGGTGCAAACACCATTTATTGTTGTGGGAAGAAAAGGTTCTGCTGGTGAAGTTCATTATTCGGACAGAAACGGATATCCAATTGACACAACTTTTTACATCAAATTGGAAAACGAGAATAAGATTACAATAAAATATTTGTTCCATATTCTAAAATCTCTCGACCTCAAAAGTGTCAACACACAAGCAGGCGTACCCGGACTAAATCGGAACGATGCGTACAGAATAGGAATCCCCCTCCCCCCCCTCGCGGTGCAGCAAGAAATCGTTGCGGAGATAGAGGGGTATCAGAAAGAAATTCAAGAGTTGAAAAAGCGGATCGAGAAGAACGAACAAAAGATTAAAGCGCGCGTAGCAAAAGTTTGGGGCGAGTAGCTGTCAAGACCCAAAGGGTTTTCGGACGATGTCGTCCATCGAGGGGCGCGCGTTAAAACCCTTTGGGTCTCAGCCGCGCCAGACCCAAAGGGTTTTCGGACGATGTCGTCCATCGAGGCGCGCGCGTTAAAACCCTTTGGGTCTCGACTGAACCAGACCCAAAGGGTTTTTGAATGATGTCGTCCATCGAGGGGCG
>JAJTXZ010000075.1 GCA_021463195.1 Anaerolineae bacterium | reverse complement strand
TCATTTCGAATGCAATGAGAAATCTCGTTTGACGCGCAAGGTCGAGATTTCTCGCCTCCGCTCGAAATGACAGTTTGCGCGACTTTGTGCCAGCCCTAGGTCCGCCTCAAAGCGCTGTTGCCCTTGTGGATAATCTGGATTCGCGAACGCTTTGCGCTCACGCCGGAGCAGGAATGCCAACTTTTGGCGATCAGTGCGCGCCAAATCGATCGTCGGTTGCAGCCACACAAACTCGAACTCAAGCGCCACATGTATGGGCGCACCAAGCCAGGCACCTTACTCAAACATCAAATCCCGATTCGCACCCAACATTGGAGCGTCACCGAACCGGGCTATGTCGAAATTGATTTGGTCTCGTATTCCGGTTCACATGCCGAAGGCGACTTCATTTATTCGCTGAATTTAACCGATATTTTCACCGGCTGGACCGAAACGCGTGCGGTGATGGGCAAAGGGCAACGCGGCGTGGTGGCGGCGCTCGACGCGGCGGCGCGTCGCTCCAGCCATACTCTGCCGCTTGGATTCCCAACTCCAAACCCTCTTCCATTCCGTAATCGCTCAAGCCGCGTTCCCATTTTTTCAATTTCTGCGCGAGTTGGGCGCGCTCATGCTCATTCCGCTCGACACTCAAAATCGCTTCCGCCAACGGCAAGCCGACGCCATTCATAAAATCGCCGAGTTCGTTGTTTCGCGAGCGAAACAACGAACTCGGCGAGATATTCATGCGCGTGACGGTTGGCAACTTTTTCCACCAGCGCGAGGAGAATCGTCAGCGCAGTATCAGGGTCATTCGCGTCCAAAAATTTTTGCGCGCTCGCTTGCGCCTCGCGCAACCCATCGGCGAGACCGCCCATGCCCCAGTACGCTTCGGACGCGCGCACGCCGTCGAGCGAATGTAAAACGTTTCACGCTTGGCGGCGATACACTTCATCATCCACTTTTTTCTTGCGCGCGATTTCCGTTTTTGATGATGCTGCAGGCGCGGCAGTCATCGCTTGAATCCAATCGTACAGTTCGGGTTCGCGCTCGAGCAGTTTCAATACGAGCGCGCGCAATTCTTCGCGGCTCAAATCATTCAGCAAATTTTCGGGTGCTTGGCGCGCGACGAATGATTTTGGTTTGTGAATGCACGTGAGCAGCAGCGCGACGACATGTTTGCACAAGCCACCATATTCATAATCACAGGTGCGGTTTGCTTTGCTCACCCCCGCGTCGTCCAACGTGACCGTGACGCGATAGTACGGCGCCATCGTGCCTTCGCAGTGCGCGGTCAGCACATTGGCTTGCCGCGCCGCGTCCGTGATGGCATCCGCGCGATACAATTCTTGGCCGCGCGAAAAACTCTGCGGCGTCGTCAACGCGCGGACGATGGATTCAGTGAGCTGTGGTAATTTTTCTCGAGACATTTTTTCTTTACTCGATCGGCGCATCCCAATTCAACGCGCGCATGGCGGCATCGGACAGACCGAGCGCGTTCGCAAGCTGGCGTTGATGCCGCAGCGAGCTGGCATAATCCATCCGCCGCGATTGCGCGCGCATCGCGTCACGCGCATCGTCCGCCGCGCGCGCCGCGTTTTCCAAATCGTTCTGTTGCGCGTACGCGAGTGCGCGAGCCCAATGCGCGAAAAAATGATTCTCGTGCGCGGCGGGGTCCACCTTTTCCAAAATCGCCGCGCTGTCGCGCAAATACAGCGACAACTCCGCCCATTCGAACCAACTCCAGTTGAAATGTTCCAGCGCCTCGCTCAATTTCGCTTGCCAAATTTCGCGCGCCGCTTGCAAATCGCCGCGCCGCGCCGCGAGCATCCCGGAAAAATACGCGCGCCACTCTTGGCGCTCCATCTGTTCAATCGCTTGGTGCGCCTCCTCCAACTCTCCGCACGCCAAGAGCAAACGCGCAAAGCCCGGCATATCACGCTCGTCTGACGCGAGTTCATCATTGCATTGATGCCAATACGTTTTGCCCGCGGCACATTGGCGAAACGAGTCAAAATGTTCCAGCAGCGTATCGTACGCGCGCTGTTCTTCTGAATCTTCCAATGCCGCTTGCTCGGCGCGCAGAAATGTTTGCGCTGCCGCGTCGGGCAAGCCCAACAAGTCCGCCTGCAATTCTCCCAAAACAATCAATGCCTGAAACGCCGTGTCTTCGTCTTGCGCCAAGCGTTCCATTTTTGTCACCGCCGCTTGTACGGCGTCCGGGTCGTTATAAATCGCGCGCTCAATTTCTACCGCCTGACGCTCTGCCAACGCCCAATCGAACGCGTCCGCGTCCAACGCAATGTAATCGTCCAACAGCGCGCACGCCGCGTCAAAACGTTTTTGGCGCGCGAGCAGGTGCGATAGTTCCATTGCCAATTCGGTCAGCTGTTCTTCCAAATTCCACACTTCGGCGAACCACAATTCTTGTGCGCGCTCGATTGGAAATAGTTCGCGGAATTTTTGCCATCCTTCCCAGGCGTGATCGGTTTGATGCCGCGCGGTCAACTCCATGACCAACGTCAACATCTCGTGCAGCAGCTCTTCCACCTGCGTTTCGTCCACGAATTCTTGGTCGCTCAAACCCAATTCATTTGCTACAGCGTCCCAATCAAAGCTCGGCTGTCCGCGCCGCGCGTTCTCCGCTTCGCGCGCTTGAAAATCTTTGAGCAAGCGAATAACTTGCAAACGTCCGCCAAATGATTGCACCGCTTGACGCGGTGTTTGGTTGTCGAGCGCGGGAACTTTATGGTCCATCCATTCTTGATTTATATTCGCGCGGTACTGCGCGAGGAATTCTTGCAATTCTTTTGGCGGCGCCGCGCTGTCAGAGACCGTTGGCTCAAGGAATGACAACTCTGTGTCCAATTCGTCGGCGTCGTCTTCCTCCTCCTCCGCGAACTCCAATTCGTTCTCAAATTCATCCTCGTCGTCAAATTCATCCTCGTCATCAAACTCGGCATCCTCGTCGTCCAATGCGCTCATCGCACCCGCGAACGATTCAATCTGTTCGTCGCGGAACCGAATCGTCGCGCCCAAATGTTTTTCCAATAACGCCTTGCCCGCGCCCAGACGGCGGCGCGACATTACATCGAGCGTCAATTCATCCAAAGACAACTTGATGGTCCCCAACGCGCGTACGCCGTTCGGGTCGCCCGTCGGCGTTTTCCATTCAAACGGCGCGCCGTGCAATCGCAGCTGCGCGAGCGATTCGCCCGTTTCGTGCCACGCAAAATCGCGCGCCGTCAGCGCATCCGCTTCCATCTCTTGAAATTCGGACGCGGCGCGCAAACGCGCGAGCGCGTCGGCGCGATTCAAAACGTCAAAGGTGGCGACGGCATGTTCCATCAAATCGCTCTCGGAGGTGAGCATGATGGGCAGTTGCTGCATCGCGCGGTACACGTCGTCAAGAATGTATTGATTGATGAGATGCGCGTACGCGCGCATGAATTCGCGCGGAGTGGCGTCAGGATAACGCTGCGCGTATGCTTCGCGCAATTCTTCCACATACGCGCGCAGCATCCCGCGATAACGCGGCGGCACATTCAGACCCGAACCTCCGAGCTCGTAATGATTCTCTGTGGGCAGCACGCGCGTAAAAGCGATGTTCCAACGCGTCGTTGACTCGGAACCCAATTTGTCGTGAATGTTGTAGATTTCGCCGGTGAGGAGGTCGCGCGCGTGAATGCCAACGCCGCGTTCGACGCCAATGATTTCGAGCAGCGCGGGCGCGCCGGTCAGCCACTTGACGAGCCACGCGCGTTGGCGCGGCGAAAGCAGGCGGCTCTGTTCTAGGGCAAAGTGTTCGATGACGCGCGCATTGTCGGTGAGACGATAATCGAATAAAAAATAATCGAGCGCGCGGAAAAAATCAGATTGTTCTTGCGCGTCGCCTTCGGGGTCCGGCGCCTCCTCGTCGTCAAAGAAAAATTTCGCGGCAGTTTTGAAATCAAGCTCGTATTTGCGCTGCAAGCCGAATTCGCTGAGCGCGTGCCACAGCGCGTCCTTTTGCGATTTTTCACTCGCGCGTTCTTCGTCGTCGCGTTGGTGGCATTGTTTGTATTTCTTGCCGCTGCCGCACCAACATGGATCATTGCGCCCCGGCATCTTTTTATTTTGAATCATGTGTTGTTCTCTAGAGCGGATTTCACTTTACTTGGTGGACAGACCTTTCGGGTTTTCGGAAACCCGAATGGTCTTTTACCTACAAATGAATCAGAAATTCGCTCTGGCGCACGATTTCTTCCGTGTAATACTCTTTATGTTCGCTCACCACATGTTCCGCGCATGTCAAGACGTCGCGCTGTCACGCGGCAATGCCTTCTGTTTGCATTCTATTTTGTTTGGGTTTGAGAAAAACCGAACTGGCTTGGCAAGAATTTCGTTACGTGTTTGCGAACATGCGACATCGCGCGTGGTGTGCGCGATAAAAGAAACGGCACATCGCGAGGGCGCGCCGTTTTCGATATGAAACGCCAACGCGTTGTTTGTTTGCGCGTCTTGCATTTTGTGCCAGTCCCAAAAGGGTCAAGTCGTAGTTTGATAAAGCGCGAACTCAATCGGTTTGTTCCTCCGCCTCACTTTCCGCGCGCTCTTCCGGTTTGCGATCCAGCATTTGCATCTGTGTTGCGACGACGTGCGTGCGATATTGTGTCTCGCCTTTGTCGTCGGTCCAGCGGCCTGTTTGCAAGCGTCCGCTCACAAACACCAAACGTCCTTTGGAAAGATATTGCTGCCACACTTCGCCGAGTTTGCCCCACGCGTTCACTTGGAACCAATCGAGTTCTGACGCGTTGCGCCGATTGACGGCAACGGTGAAATGGCAGACTGTTTTTCCTGTTGGAGTATAACGCGTCTCGGGGTCACGCCCCAAATGTCCAATGAGTTCGACAATAGCATATTCTCTATGAGAATCTCTCCTCGGCGAAGGGGTCTCCAAGGCGAATGCTACAGTCAAATTCCACGTTCAACTTGATTCAACCATTTGTCGACCTGATGTACACATTCAGTCCCATCACCACGATGTCGGATCTCGATACCCTCGCGCTTGGTCTGTCAAAATCGGATCAAGAAATTGACTGATTGCTTTTCCTTCAGGTCAATTCTATCTTGTGTTTGATTCGATTCAGCAAGGATATGCGCCGTATCTTTCCGAGACCCTATTCACAGCTTTTATGCGCGCTCTGCAAA
The DNA here is from genome assembly GCA_021463195.1 of Anaerolineae bacterium. Taxonomy (GTDB): domain Bacteria; phylum Chloroflexota; class Anaerolineae; order UBA4142; family SHND01; genus SHND01. The sequence goes on along the minus strand of JAJTXZ010000075.1, from coordinate 17,247 downwards.
CGCAATGGTGAAACTCATTCGAGTCGCTCACAGAGCAGCGCCGCCGAGAGAATGGCCCAATGTAAGCGCGGGCGCAGTGCAGGATCATTTTTAAAATGGGCGAGACGCGTCACATTCAACGTCGCCATCAACAAACTCAGCCCGAATTCGCGCTCGGCTTCTTGCTGCGCTGCCGGACGCGTCGAACCAATCAGTTTCCAGACTTGGCGCCGAATCGCCAAAAGCATCCTGACAATTTTTTCCGCTTGCGGCGACATTTCCAATCCGATTTTCGGGTGCGCTTGGCGTGGCGATATAGAAAAAAGTAACGCCTCAATTTCACAAAGCAACTCGAGCGAAATGTCTTCCATGCAGCGAAACTTGAGGTCGGTTTCCAAAATTACCAGATCGCGTAAGAGATGACTGGGGCCCGTCCGATAAAAATCAATCAGCCACGCCTGCCCGCGCGGATTCATCATCACATTACGCGTATGCAGGTCGCCATGCGTAATGCTTTCAGACACCGTCGCCCGCGCGTCGCCTTGCTGGAACCAAAGTAGGGGATTCGGCAGCAATCGCCCCGGCGGGTCGAACCACAGGCGCGGCGCGTCCCAATCCCAATCGGGATGCGTTGCTCGAACCGCGTCGGGTAAACGACTCGCATCCTTTTCCAAACCCAATGCCCTGATGTACAGCTCGCGTACATTACGCGGGCGTTTCCTATCACGGGTTTCAAACCATGGCCCCAGCGTGCGAAAGAGCTGCTCCAGCGCGTGGACACATTCTCCATCCGAATGTTCACGCCAAAAATGGTCGAGGTCGCGCGCCGCGTCCGATTCGATGAATGCAGAGGTATAGGCAATCCCGCCCAAGTGTTGCGAATAGGCAGGTCCCCGATCCAAGTGGCTCGTTGCCTCTGTCAACAAGAGCGGCTTGACGTATTGTTCATAATTGCGCGCTTCGGTTTGAATTTTGTCGCGCCGACTCACTTTCACCACCAGCGGCTTGGCGGGCAGTTCCCCCAACATCGGACGCGCCTCCAGCACCACCGCGCCGCTAAAGCCCTGGTTCAACTCACGCAACACGAGTTCCGTTGCATCCGCAAAGAGTTTGCCCAAAATATCCTTCAGCTGCCATTCAAGGCGCGCGGTGGACGGCATCCTATCTTCCTTCTCCGCGAGTTGTGCGGCGGAGCGGCAAATCACTGCGCGCGATTCAGGGTCGTATGCAATGTCAAAATTGATTTTGAGATATTCATCGAAAAAGCGCTTGACCTCTTTGAGCAGTTCTGGCGGCGGCGGTTGTCGCAATTGTTTTCGTTCGAGCGGATACCACGCCGTGATTTGATTGATTTCACGAGACATGCGGAGCAAACTCTTTTTTGTCAAATAATTGCTCAAAAAAACCACCGGGAAAATTCCACCCAGATTCAGTTCGGCCACATCTTTTAAAAGTTCCAAGCCCAACTCGTTTTTGCCGAGATGGTCAGGGTCATTCAAGTTGATGTCAAAAATGCCGAGATGAAAATGCTCGCTCCGCAAAAGATGTTGCGCGGATGCGAAATCGGCGGCAGGCAGCGGCTCGTATCCCGCTTGTGCGAGACTCAATAGGATATGTTCACGTTGGTCGGCGCGGTCTTCAACAACCAAAATACGTTTCCAATGAAAATCACTCATGGCGGCTATCCTTTCGCGCGCGGCGTTCGCGTTCCAGCGGCAGTGTCAGCACAAAACTCGCGCCGGGACGCAAATCACTTTCGTCGTAGTTGAGCGTGCCGTGATGCGCGAGCGCGATACGCCGGCAAAATCTTAAGCCATAACCGCGCCCCTTTTTGCGCGTGGACTTTGTGGAAAAACCGGAGCGGAAAATATCGCGTCGCAATTTCTCTGGCACTGCATCGCCGTCATTATGCACGCGCAACATCGCGTGCCGTCCATGTCGCTGCAGCTCTACACGGATCTCGCCCGAGTCCAAATGTTCCATCGCCTCGACGGCGTTTTCAATCAAGTTCGTCAATAAAATTTTTAAAAAACCGCGGTCCGCGCGCACACGGAGTTCGCCCGCTTTGCCGCCATCCACGACGAGCCGTAAACGCGTTGGCGCTAACGCTTCCAAGTCGTGCGCTTGTGATTCGACTTCGGCGCGCAAATCAAAGGATTGAAATTCAGGATGGTCGTTTCGCATGTATGCGCTTGGCACAGGTAAATGTGGAATGCCTGCTGCGTCAACTGCGCCCATTGCTGCTGTTCACGCAGTTCCTCCAACAACCGTACGCTTTCCAGCCACGGCGCGACTTGGGCGGCAAAAAGCGCGGCAAGCTGTTCACTTTCGTCATCAAAGGCGCCGGGGCGGTCAAGATTGTCCAAGCAGAGAACGCCAATAATCCTTTTGCGTCCAATGAGCGGTACGCCGAGCGCGGCGCGCACAATCGGATGGTTATTCAGCGTAGGCAATTGGAAATGCGGATCACGCTGCGCGTCAGCGGCGTTATAGAGCGCGCCAGTTTTGAACACATGTCCCGCCAAACCCACACCGCGGCGAAACTGAAGCGCGCGCTGCACCTCTTCGGAATAGCCCACGCTCGCGTTCATGACGAGCCGCTTCAGACTTGGGTCAAATGTATAAATTGAACCGCGCTGCGCGCGCGGAGCAAGCGCTTTGAGCGCACTGCCAAGCGCAACCTGGAGCAAGCGTTCATAATGGCGTTCAGCGCGCATCAAGTCGCGTTCCAGTTTGAGCAGCTGCTGCCAGTTCGCCGCGCGGCGATGTCGGCGCAGATTCGATTCCTCTAAATCGTGTACCACACGCAGCGCCCGCGCGACATGCCCCAAATGGCTTTCCAGTTCCAAAACAACTTCGTGATGCCTGCCGTAGAGATCGCCGGTCAATAAATTTTCAAACACGACCAAACCCAAATTTTCGCGCTCGGCGCGCAACCGCACATAGACGTTCTCCATTTGAATCAAGGAGTCATTGGGCAAGTCAAACACGCGCAGCCCCGGATACGCGTCCACATCGCGGCGAAAGCGGCGGAAATGTTCATCGCCGCGACGCGGACGCGGCAAGACACGATTCAAATATTCGCGCTCAAATGCAGAAAGTGTGAAAGGTGGAGTGCTGAAATGAACGCGGGCGAAATGCGTTTCAAATTACGGCGAAATTCACAAAGGGCGATATAGCCATCCAAATATTTTTTATGCACGCCTTTGAACGAGCGCAGAAAATTCCGAACATCGGTCCACATGCCTTCCGTCGTGTTGCAATGCACCTCACGAATGCCATCGCCATCATCGTCGCGTGCATATTCATGAACGCCATGTGCGACCGTCGCGTGCGTGCGAATGATATGATTGTAACCGTTCGATTCATCCGTATAGACGACAGCTTCGGCACATGTAAAGCGATGCACATGGGCTTTCAGCGTTTCGTCCGTCGTGTTCGGCACAACCCGTAAACGGACTTGGCCACTTTCACGCCCAATGATGCCCACAACCGGTGGGCGATCATTCGCATACGTCCCGCGTCCACGCTGCTTGTTCGCACGACGGCGCGGCGGATCTAACGGATCAAGGTGTTCCTCGCCTTTTTTCCCCCGCATTCTGAAACATCTCGCCAGTTTCAGTATGTGCATCGGGTAGCGGAGTATTCGGTTGCAAGCAACGCGCACTGTCTTGGACATCGCGCCGTAAATCCAAAACGGTTTGCGGACTGACTTTCAATTCTGCCGCCAAGGTGATGGAGGTTTCGTCTTTCAAAACCCCACGCAAGAACAACACGACTTGCTGTGGGGTTAGACGACGCTGTTGAAAGATCGTGTTGATATACAGATTGTAGGCGGTGTTACATGCCCGACAGCGATAGACTGTCAAGTGGCTCTTCTTGGTCGTGCGGAACCAATATGCATTGGACACAGAATCGCCGCAATTCGGATACATCAAACCTTGCGGATGGAAGTAGTCGAGAATCTATTGTGTGCTTTCGGTCGAACTGAGCAAATCGGTGATGGGAAATTCCATGCCGCATAGTTTAACACCAGTTCACACTTCCTATAATCGAGCGTCGGCTTTTCTTTTCCGAATTCACCGTCGAGATTGACCGCGCGGGTTTTGGATGGCGCAAAGGCAAGAAAAAGGGTGAACTGCCACCATCCAATCCACGGATAGTTTCATTCACCCTTGATCCTCGCTTTGATGAATTTGTCGAACCGACCGGACTCGAGTTACCGGCGCAATTGCAGAATTTAAACTGTTATTCAGCGAAACGTTCAGAGCGCCACGGGTCTCCTTCCAAATGATTCTGGGATACATACGCAAAAACGCGCGCGCGGTTTCAGCGTTCGCGCCAGAATTTTCGCGCGCGGTTTCCATTTGCCGCGTCCGCGCGCCAATGTTAAAGTGCATTCGCAGTCCGCAAGCCCCCGCTTTATCCCGTTGAGGCAAAACAATGAGCAGTCCATACGATATTTTATTTGAACCTGTACGCATTGGGCCCGTCACCGCGCCCAATCGGTTTTACCAAGTTCCGCACTGCAACGGTTTCGGTTATCGTTCGCCGCGCAGCCATGCGCGCATGCGCGAAATCAAAGCGCAAGGCGGCTGGGGCGTCGTTTGCACCGAAGAGACCGAAATTCATCACACCAGCGACATTGCGCCTTTTATCGAAGGGCGCCTGTGGGATGACGCGGATATTCCCGCGCTCGCGCGCATGACTGAAGCGGTGCATCGGCACGGCGCGCTCGCGGGTTTGGAATTGGCGCACAACGGCATCGGCGCCGCCAATTTGTATTCGCGCGCCACGCCATTGGGCCCGCGTCACGCCAGTGTCGCCGGCAGCGGTTACGAACCAGTTCAAGCGCGGCGGATGGACAAACAGGATATTCGCAATCTGCGGCAATGGCATCGCGCGGCGGCATTGCGCGGCAAACGCGCGGGCTTTGATATTATTTACGTATACGCCGCGCACGGTTTGAGCATTGCCATGCATTTTTTAATGCGTCGTTACAATGATCGCGCCGACGAATACGGCGGTTCGCTCGAAAATCGCGCGCGCCTGTTGCGCGAACTCATCGCGGACACACGCGACGCGGTGGGCGATACGTGCGCGGTCGCGACGCGTTTTTCGATGGATGAATTGCTCGGCGCGGACGGCATCACCGCGCAAGGCGAAGGTCACGACGTTATCGCGCTGCTGGCGGAATTGCCTGATCTGTGGGACCTTACGCTTAGCGCTTGGAGCAACGATTCCGCGACCGCGCGCTTTGAACGCGAAGGATATCAAGAACCGTATATGGCGTTCGTCAAAAAAATGACGACCAAACCGGTGGTCGGCGTGGGACGTTTCACCTCGCCCGATACAATGGTTTCGCTCATTCAACGCGGCGTAATGGATTTTATCGGCGCGGCGCGCCCCTCGATCGCGGACCCGTTTCTGCCGCAAAAAATTCGCGCCGGACGCGTCCAAGATATTCGCGAGTGCATCGGCTGCAACATTTGCGTCGCGGCAGACAATAAAATAATTCCCATTCGCTGCACGCAAAATCCGACGATGGGCGAAGAATGGCGCCGCGATTGGCATCCCGAACACATCGCGCCCAAAACGAGCGACGCGGAGATTTTGGTCGTAGGGGGGGGGGCGGCGGGGTTGGAATGCGCGCGCGCGTTGGGGCAACGCGGTTACCGCGTGACACTCGCCGAAGCGCGCAATGAATTGGGCGGACGCGTCGCGCGCGAAGCGCGCTTGCCCGGTTTGCAGGAATGGCGGCGCGTATGCGATTGGCGCATGACGCAAATCAAAAATCTATCGAACATCGCCGTCTATCCCGCCAGCGCAATGAACGCCGACGATATTTTAGAAATCGGTTATCAACACGTCATCGTCGCGACCGGTTCAACTTGGCGGCGCGACGGCGTGGGACGCGCGTCGTGGACGCCGCTGACGGGGCACACCGCCGCGCATGTTTTCACACCCGACGATTTGATGGCAGACAAAATCCCGTCGGGGCGCGTCATCGTGTTTGACGATGACCATTATTATCTGGGCGGCGCGCTGGCGGAATGGCTCGCGCGGCGCGGCTGCGCGGTAACCCTCGTGACCGCCGCGCCGCTGGTTTCGTATTGGACCCAACACACGTTGGAACAAGAAAAAATCGAGCGCCGTTTGCGCCAGCTTGATATCAACATCTTGACGCGTCATGTTGTTTGCGAAATCGCGTCGGACCACGCGCGCGTGCGCCAAATCATCGCGGACCGCGAAAGCGCGTTGGAATGCGATGCGGTCGTTCTGCTCACCGACCGTTTGCCGAACGACGCGTTGTATCTTGCGCTTGAGCCCGCTTTGGCGGAAAATAAAATCAAATCTTTGCGCGTGATTGGCGACGCCCAAGCGCCGGGCATTCTCGCGCAAGCCGTGTTCGCGGGACATCTCGCCGCGCGCGAATTTGACGCGGCGCCGGTCACGGAGACGCCATTCCAAATCGAACGCGCCGCGCTAATTTGAAATCGCATGCGCCGATTGTTTTGCCGAAATTTTAAATTGCGCAAGGACACTGCGATGAATTTGAACCAATTACCATGGTGGTTTTTTGCGTTGGGTTCTGCCGTGTTCGCGGCATTGACAACCTTGCTAGCAAAAATCGGCTTGCAGGGCGTCAACTCGGATTTGGCGACCGCCATTCGCACCATCGTCGTTTTATTGTTCGCGTGGGGCATTGTGCTGGCGCGCAATGAGAGCGGCGACCTACAGCATCTCTCGACGCGGACGATTGTGTTTTTAATTTTATCAGGACTGGCGACGGGCGCGTCGTGGCTCTTGTATTTCCGCGCGCTGCAGTTGGGCGAAGCGGGCCCCGTCGCGGCGCTCGATAAATTCAGTCTCGTCCTAATCGTCCTCTTGTCGGCGCTTTTTCTGGCGGAACCGTTGACTTGGAAGGTCGTTTTGGGCGCGGCGCTCATTACGGCGGGGACACTGCTGATGATTCGTTAGACGTAAACGGGATAGTCACAGTCAGAGGCGGATACGAAAAAATGTTAAGCAATCGGCGACCAAAATTTTCCGCGCGCGCCGCGCAAACGCTCGCGCAAGAGTTGTACGGCATTGCGGCAACCGCGCACGCGCTGCCGAGCGAACGCGATCAAAATTTCAAACTCGTCACCGCCGCGGGCGACGCGTTCATTTTCAAGTTCGCGCATCCTGACGAAACGCGCGGGGCGCTGGAATTTGAAAACGCCGCGCTCGCGCATTTGGCGCGGCACACGGACTTGGCCGTTTTCCCACGCGTGATTCCCACGCGCGCAGACGAATTGGTGGCGCAAGCGCAAGACGAAAACGGCACGTTATTTTTCGCGCGGCTGCTGACGTTCTTGCCCGGCGCGGTATTGGCGCACACGCCGCAATCGGGCGCCGCGTTGTGGCGCGCATTGGGTTTGACCATCGGCAAAATGGACGTGGCGCTCGCGTCGCTGGAACATCCCGCGATGACGCGTTTCATGCAATGGGATGCCGCGCACGCGCCGGTGGTGATTCAACAAAATTTGGAATTTGTCGCGGACGCGGCGCGCCGCGCGCTGCTGGAAAATTTTTGCGCGCGCTTTCAGCGGCGCGCCGCGCCGCATTGGTTCGCGCTGCGCCGCAGCGTCATTTACAACGACGCGAACGATTACAATATTTTGGTGGAGGGCGAACACGTCAGCGGTATCGTGGATTTTGGCGACATGCTCTATAGCTATACCGTAAACGATGTCGCGGTTGCGTGCGCGTATGCCATGTTGGACAAGGACAACCCGTTTGTCGTCGCGCGCGAGATCACGCGCGGTTATCAAGCCGCGCTGCCCTTGACGGCGGACGAGCGCGCGGTCTTGCCCGAAATGATTTTGCTGCGGCTCGCATTGAGCGTGAGCATTTGCGCGCGGCAGAAAAAACTCGAACCCGAAAATTCGTATCTCGCCATTTCCGAAACGCCCGCGTGGAATTTATTAACGCGTTTGATGACGCATGAACCGTCCGAATTCGCCGCGCGCATTTTGGACCAAGCGAATGAGACGTCAGAGATATGGCAAATTCCCGCGCGCCCCGCAACCGCTTTGCTCGCTCAACGTCGCGAACATTTAGGGCCCAGTCTTTCGCTCGCGTATCGCGAGCCGTTAAAAATCACGCGCGGGCGCGGGCAATATTTGTACGACGAAAGCGGCGCCGCGTATCTCGATTGCGTCAACAACGTGTGTCATGTCGGGCATTGTCACCCGCGCGTGGTCAGCGCGGGGCAGCGACAGCTGGAACTTCTCAATACGAATACGCGTTATCTGCACGACAATATTATCGAATACGCGCGGCGGCTCACCGCGACTTTGCCCGCGCCGCTGTCGGTGTGCTTTTTTACCAATTCAGGCAGCGAGGCGAACGAGCTCGCGCTGCGTTTGGCGCGCACGTACACGGGGCGCCGCGACATTATTTGCGTTGATCACGCGTATCACGGCAACACGCAAGCATTGATTGACATCAGTCCGTACAAATTCAATCGGGTCGGCGGCGCGGGCAAACCGAACGCTACGCACATCGCGCCGCTGCCCGATACGTATCGCGGCGAATTTCGCGCCGACGACGCGCGCGCGGCGGAAAAATACGCGCACGCGGTCGGCGAAATCTTGGAACGTTTGCGTCATGAAAAACGCGACGCGGCGGCATTCATCACGGAATCTATTTCGGGCTGCGGCGGCCAGGTCTTTTTTCCGCAAGGTTATTTGGCGCGCGCGTTTGAATTGGCGCGCGCGGCGGGCAGCGTTTGCATTGCGGACGAAGTACAGGTTGGTTTTGGGCGCGTCGGTTCACGCATGTGGGCGTTTGAAATGCAAAATGTCGTGCCGGATATTGTGACGTTCGGCAAACCGGCGGGCAACGGGCATCCGCTGGGCGGCGTGATTACGACGCCTGACATCGCGGCGGCATTCGCGAATGGGATGGAATATTTCAATACGTTCGGCGGCAATCCCGTTTCGTGCGCGATTGGACTTGCGGTGTTGAATGTGATTGAAACGGAAAATTTACGCGCGCACGCGTTGGAGGTGGGAACGCTTTGGCTCGAAAAATTGCGCGCGCTGCAAACGCGGCACGCCTTGATTGGCGATGTGCGCGGGCAGGGTTTGTTCATCGGAATTGAATTGACGCGCGACCGCGCGACGCGGGAACCCGCGTCGCGCGAGGCGAATGAATTGACGCAGCGCGCGCGGCAGCGGCGCGTTTTGCTCAGCACGGATGGGCCGTACGACAATGTGCTTAAAATTAAACCGCCGTTGGTTTTCACCCACGCGAACGCGGAGCAAGTGATCGCCATATTGGATGAGGAACTAGATTCATTAAAAGGAAACTGATACTAAACCTCGACACCAAATTCGGTCGGCTCGTCCAGCGACGTTTGAAAAATGAACGAATGAATTTTTTCAGCGACCGCGCGCGTACCGCATGATGATCTGACGTTTGTGGTAAAATTCCGCCGCGCTCACCGCGCGCAAAATACAGTCCATCCTTGCGCGCAGGTCCGCGTCGTGGAACGCAGCGAACAAAGAGCGCGCCAACAGCGCATAACCTGTCTCGGGCGTGACAAACAGATTTGATTCAAAATTTTTCCACGCCCAGACACGCGAGCATTCAATGTCTCAAACCTTTACCTGTCCCAAATGCGGCGCGCCGCAAGATTATCAGGGCGGCAGCGCGCCGACTATTCAATGCGCGTACTGCGAAACAACACTCATTGTCCCCGAAGCGCTGCGCTCTGCCACGCCCGACACGTCTGCCTTTGACGCCAATAAATGGACGCGCGACGCCGAGCAGCTTGTCGAAATCAAACGGCTCCTCGAAGCGGGGAAAAAGATCGAGGCAATCAAACTGTACCGCGAAACTTTTGGCGCGGATTTGAAGGAAGCCAAAGACGCAGTGGAAGCGATCGAACGCGGCAAAAATATTCAGATCGCGCAAATCACTTTGGGCGCGCCGCGAACTATCCAGATCGCTCAAGGCGACGACGGTATCACGCTTACGCCAACGCCCGACGGTGGCGTTCAAATTTCGAACGGACAAAGCAGGGGCTGCATGACTTGGGTGATCGTCATTATCGTTTTGGCTGTGATTGCCGCAGTCATCCTACCCGTTCTCTTGAGCGTCGGCGCGTTCGCCCTCTTTATGCCTTCATCGAGCGAATCATCGCGCATCGTCACGAGCTTGACCGACGTCCCCCGCGCCTCGCCGACCCCGCGCGCAACGGAAACGCCGCGCCCATCTCCCACGCCGCAGTTCGCTTATGTCGTTTCCAAATTTGGCGGCAAAGGCGCGGGCGCCGGAAAAATGTCGGATGCGCGCGCGATTGCAGTGGATAACAATGGGCATGTTTTTGTCGGCGAGTATCTGGGCGGGCGCATCCAAATTTTTGACGCGACTGGAAAATTCAAAACGCAATGTTTATTGGAGACCAAATTGCCCTTGCCCGCGCTCGCGGCGGACCGCCGCGGCAATTTGTTCGCGCTGCAAGGCACGGCGATTACCCAGTACGATGCGGCAACGTGCGCGGTCCGCAATGTATTTCAACCCATGCTCGGCGCAAGTTATGAGAGTATCGCGATGGGCGCGGATGGAATGTTGTACGCCACGCTAACCGGCAACAATCAAGATGGCATTGTCCGCTTGAATCCAAGCGGGCTGGAAACTATCGTGACGGAAAACGCAATCAGCGGACAGCTCGATAATTTTGAACTCGAACCGATTTTGGCGTTGGATGGCGCGGGAAATTTTTACGTCCTCGGCGCATTCGCGGACCAAGTCTTTAAATTCGACCGCAACGGAAAATTTGTGGACACGCTTGGCAGCAAGGGCAGCGAACCGGGCCAATTCAGCGCGGCGAATACGCTGGCGATTGATTCGCAAGGACGGATTTATGTCAGCGACAGCAAAGGCGTACAAGTTTTTGCTAACGACGGACGCTATCTTGATATTTTCGATATTCCCAAAAATGTCGCGTCAGGCATGGCATTCGACGACCAAGATAATTTATGGATCGCCGCGCGCGAGCAGGTGTATCAACTGAAAATTAGGGAATGAGGTTGGACAGCGTTACGCGGAGAAACAGCAAAATGCAAAATGACGCGTTGTATCACATCGGTTTCGGCAAAAAAGATTTGGGGCAATCCCCTCCCCGCATCGCTTTGCTCTCGGGCGACCCCGAACGCGCGCGGCACATCGCGCAAGAAACGGACGGCGTTACGTTTGAAAAAAATCTGTCCGAGAATCGCGGGCTGAATAGTTATCTCGCGCGCTTGCCAAATGGACGCCGATTTATTTCCGCCACCAGCGGCATGGGCGCGCCGTCGCTTTCGATTGTCGTCAACGAGCTATACCAAGTCGGCGTGCGCGTCATCATTCGCGTCGGCACCAGCGGCTCGATCCAGTCCGATGTAAAAATGGGCAGCGTCGTGATTACGCGCGCGGCATTGTGCCGACAAGGCGCGGCGGACGACATCGCGCCCAAAGAATATCCCGCCGCCGCGAATCCATTTTTGACGATGGCGTTGGTGAACGCGGCGCGCGAACTAAAAACGGATTGGCACATTGGCGTCACCGCGAGCGTTGACACTTTTTTTGAAGGTCAAGAGCGCTCGGAATCATCGGCGAACAAACATTTATTGCGCCAGATACACGGCATGACCGACGAATATCGCGCGCTGGGCATTTTGAATTTCGAAATGGAAGCGGGGACATTGTTCAAAATGGGAAACGTGTACGGCTTTGCCGCCGCGTGCGTTTGCGGCATCATCGCCGACCGCGCGCAAAGCGAAGAACCGGACCTTGAAGCAAAACAGCGCGCGGTGCATGACGCGATTCACGTTGCCTTGCGCGCGGCGGAAACGTTTGACGACGAATACATGCAGCTGCGTTATTGGAGATAATGAATTTCACCGACACCACGTTTGTAAAACAACAATACGCCACCAGCGCGAATCTCGACGCGCGCATCGCGCTGCACGAAAAATTCAGCACGGCGTCCGAACCTTTTCACGATTGGTTATTCGACCATGTGGCTTTACCCAAGAACGCGCGCGTTCTCGAAATCGGCTGCGGCAGCGGCGCGCTATGGGAACGCGTGCGTGAAAAAATTCCGAATAGTTGGAACATCACGTTGAGCGATTTTTCGTTTGACATGGTTGAAACTGCGCGCGCAAAATTCCAGTCTCTAATCTCCAGCCTCCAGTCTCTCCAATGCGACGCTCAATATTTACCCTTCGCCTCTGAATCCTTTGACGGCGTTTTCGCCAATCACATGCTCTACCACATTTCCGATTTGCATCGCGCCCTCGCCGAAATTCGCCGTGTGTTAAAACGCGGTGGCACTTTGTACGCGGCGACGAATGGGATGGGACACATGCGCGAACTGTCTGAATTAACCACCGCTGTTTCGGGCGTCACATTTACGGACCAAACGCCCGAACGGCTATTTGGTTTAGAAAACGGCGCGGCAATTCTGGAACAACATTTCGCGCACGTCACATGCGATGTACAAGCAAATGAATTGCGCGTCACCGACGTCGAATCGCTCATCGCGTATGTCAATTCCGGTTTGTTGTACAAAGCCGCGACTCGTACCGCGCAATCCGAACAAGCATTTCGCCAACGCGTACAGCATGAAATTGACACACGCGGCGCATTTCACATCACCAAAGCCGTCGGCATGTTTATTGCAAATTGACGATGGCAAATGCCTAATCACCCAATCACCCAATCTCTAATCACCCAATATGATTCTCACAGGCAACGTTTGGAAATACGGCGATGACGTCAACACGGACGTTATTTTCCCCGGCAAATACACGTACACTGTCACCGACCCCGCCGAGCAAGCAAAACACGCGCTCGAAGATTTGGACCCCACTTTCGCGCGCAACGTTCAGCGCGGCGACATGATCGTCGGCGGAAAAAATTGGGGCAACGGTTCGTCGCGCGAGCAAGCGGTGGGCGCGTTGAAACACGCGGGTATCACGGCAATCATCGCCAAATCCATCGCGCGCATTTATTTTCGCAACTCGGTCAACAATGGCTTGCTGCCAATCGTTTGCCCCGACGCGGTGGACGCGATCGAAAACGGCGAAACAATTACACTCGACCTCGACGCGCATCAAATTTACGCGCGCGCGGGCGTGTTCGATTTTCCGCCCCTGTCGCCATCGCTCGTCCACATCATTCAAGCAGGCGGCTTGATTCCAATGCTCCGTAAAAAATTCGGCGCGGAAAATTTGCCGATGCCGGAAGTGAAAAGTGGAGATTAGAGATTGGAGATTGGAGCTTTGAAGCGAATCTGCATCATTCCCGGCGACGGCGTGGGGCAAGAAGTGATTCCCGCCGCGCAGCGCGTTCTCGCAGCGTTGAATCTGAATTTGGAATATGTGCGCGCCGACGCGGGCTTTGAACATTTTCAAAAAACGGGCGACGCGATTCCGCGCGAAACATTGGAGCTTGTGAAAGCGTGCGACGCGACACTGTTCGGCGCGACCTCTTCGCCGATGACGCGCGTCGAGGGCTATCACAGTCCGATTCTGGCGTTACGCAAAGCGTTGGACTTGTACGCGAATCTGCGCCCCGTGCAATCGCTCCCCGCGCAATTTTCGCGCGAGAATATTGATTTGTTGATTGTGCGCGAAAACACAGAGGGAATGTACGCGGGGCGCGAACGCGCCGAGAATGACGAAACGATGATTGCCGAACGCGTGATTACAAAACGCGCGTCGGAACGCATCGCGCGCGTCGCGTTTCAGCACGCGCAGTCGCGTAGAAAACGTGTCACCATCGTCCACAAAGCAAACGTTCTCAAACTCACCGATGGTTTATTCCGCGAAACATGTCTCAACGTCGCGCGCGAATTTCCTGACGTGGAAACCAAAGAAATGCTCGTGGACGCGATAGCAATGCGGCTCGTCCAAGACCCGCAAAATTTTGACGTCATCGTCACCACAAATCTTTTCGGCGATATTTTATCGGATGAAGCGAGCGCGCTCATTGGCGGACTCGGCGTCGCGCCTTCGGGCAACATCGGCGCCACGAACGCCGTCTTTGAACCCGTCCACGGTTCCGCGCCCGACATTGCAGGCAAAGGAATCGCGAATCCCATCGGCGCGATTTTGTCGTCCGCGATGATGTTAGAATATTTAAAGTTGAATGACGCGGCGGCGCGCGTGCGGCGCGCGGTGAACCGCGCGTTGGAGCAAAACGTGCTGACGCGCGACCTTGGCGGCGCGGCGACGACGGTGAAAATGACGCGCGCGGTGATTGAGGAGATGACTGCCAACGGATAAAAAGCGGATAAACGGATACTCAACGCGCATCCGTATATCCGTTTTCAAAATCCGTTGGCAGCGTATTGCGATGACGCGACTTTTTTGTTTGGCTCTAATGCTTTTCGGTTTGGGCGCGTGCGGCGAAAACGATACGCCAACGCTGACGGCAGTTTTACCCACAGCCAACTGCGGCGAAATTGTCTTGGGCGGCGACCCGCCGCGCGCGACGGATAAAGGAGCGGCGCGCACCGCGTCGTCCTGTTTCGCGCAGGCATTTCAAAACTGCGCGTTAACCGCGCTCACGATTCAAGAACCCAATAACGTTACGCGCCAGTTTTCCATCGCGCGCAATGGCGCGACATGCGCGCTGCGTCAAGCATTCCAAGCCGACGCCAATTCTCCACCGGCAGTGGTGGATTGCGCAGCGGCGCGCTTTGAAAATAATACGCTCGTCATCGAAGGTTGTTCGCATCTTGGCGATTTTATTTTGACACCATGAATTCACGCGCTTTACTTGAAGGACTGATAAAAATTTATTCACCCTCGTATCAGGAACGCGACGCGGTGGATTTTCTCGTCGCGCAAATGAATGACGCTGGCTTGCGCGCGTTTCGTGACGACGCGGGCAACGCGGTTGGCATCGCGGGCGACGGCGCGCGCGAAATTGTGCTGCTCGGTCACATTGACACGCATCCCGGATTCATTGACGTGCGGCGCGACGGCGTTTTGTTGTACGGGCGCGGCGCGGTGGACGCGAAAGGTCCATTGTGCGCGTTCACGGCGGCAGCGGCGAGAGTTGGCGCACGCGAAAATTGGAAAATTGTCGTCGTCGGCGCGGTGGAAGAAGAATGTCCCACGAGCAAGGGCGCGCATTTTGCGAAAACGCAATACAAACCCGAATTCGCCATCGTCGGCGAACCGAGCGGCTGGGACCGCGTGACGCTCGGTTACAAAGGTTCGCTGTGGCTCGAATACGCGTTGACGCGCGACAACGCGCACAGCGCGGGTCAAGCGCGCAGCGCGAATGAAGAAGCGGTGGAGTTTTGGCTGCGTGTAAAAAATTTCGCGGATGAATTTAACGCGGGCAAACAAAAAATTTTTGACAAACTCGACCCGACGCTGCGCGGGATGAAATCCGAGAACGATGGTTTGCATGACATTGCGCGTTTGGTGATTGGTTTGCGTTTGCCGTTGGACATTACCGTCGCGGAATTGGAAGCAAAAATTTTGGAGCTGGCGGGCGACGCGCAGATTCAATTCGACACCGAAACGCCCGCGTATCGCGCGGACAAAAATAACGCGCTCGTCCGCGCGTTTTTATCAAACATTCGTGAGGGGGGGGGGACGCCGGGCTTTACGCTGAAAACGGGAACGAGCGATATGAACGTTGTGGGCCCACATTGGAATTGTCCCATCGTCACTTATGGTCCCGGCGATTCCAATCTCGACCACACGCCGAACGAGCATATTGATTTGAACGAGTACGATAACGCGGTGGAGGTTTTGGCGCGCGTGTTGGAGACGCTCGCCGAATAATCCAGCTTTAATTCAATGTTTCGATCTTTCCTCACCTTTCTCTTTTTGGCGGCGGTGTTGCTTGTCGCGTGCAATTCAGAATCATCCTCTTCCCAAATCACGCCGCCACAACAGAGCGCCGCGCCAAGAACGATTGTCGGAACAACGTGGTCACTCGTCTCGTTACGCGGCAATCCGTTACTTTACGGCACAAGCATTACACTGAATTTGATGCCCGGATTTCTAAGCGGACAAATGAGCTATAATCAATATGGCGGCGGCCCGGATAGTGGCAAGTATGTCATGACCGCTCAGGGCGTTCTAAAAATAACGCAACTCGCTGTGACAGTGCGGCTCTGTCTCGATCCTGAAGGTATCATGCAGCAGGAACAGAGATATATTGAAACGCTCCAGCAAGCAAGGACGTATCGCGTGAGGGATGACCGCCTCGAAATTCAGGATGAGCGCAGAGAAACGATTTTGGTTTTTGTCAGGCGATAGGCGCATGTCCAAATCAAGCGGCTGTCCGATATGGAAACTCCTTACCGCATCGGCTGCCGAATCACCGTTTTCAATTTTGCGGGCGTGGTCTTGCGCGGGTCTCCGAGATAAATTTCATGATGTTTTCCATGCAACTGATGTCCCGTGTCGTGAATGTATTGATGAATTTTTTGAATCGTCGGGCCCTCATCCGCATACGCGCCAAAATAGAGAATCTGCGCGGCGAGTCCTTCGGCAAATTTTTCAAAACGCACGCGCGATAACGCGGCGAGTCCTTTTTTCTTTGCCGCCTCATCCATCGCTTGACGCGCCATTTTCGGTGTCACAAACTTGGGCTGCATAATCATCATCGTCCAAAGCCACTCCGCCTTATTCTCAACCGAAAACAGCGTCATATTGTCCATCCACCACAATCCTTCCAAGGGCATCACGACATAATCCACCTTTTGCTCGCGCTTGACTTTGAATTTTAGCGCATAGGAAACGGCGTACAATGCTTCGACGGCATCCTTGTACACTTGCGCCACATTCGGGTCGCCCGTGCCATCCACCATCAAGAAATTCATCGTCGGCGCCTTGACCACCGAAATCGCTTTCGCGGACGGATTGTACAATTCTTTGTATTCGCGCTTGAGGTCTAATTTTTCCATATGGTTTCCTTTTGAAGTGGGATGGAACAACGCCTATACTATACACCGACCGGGCAAATTATGACCGCGTAACGAGCAAGCATATAATATCGCCGCCATGCAATTTCACGGCGATATTTTTTTGCGCCGCGTATTTTTCCTCCCGCTGTGAATTCATCTGTTGTTGTAAATCCCGAAATCGAACGCGCGCTCGAACGACAAATCGAGCCGTGGCTCGCGCACATGCGCTGGCGCGCGGATTTTGACGCGTGGCGCGAAAAACGATTGTGGCAAGAGAATTATCAACAGGACGCGCT
>JAJTXZ010000074.1 GCA_021463195.1 Anaerolineae bacterium | reverse complement strand
AGATGGTCAGCCCGCAGGGGCTGTGTGAGCAGAGAACTGTCACATCGAGCGGAGCGAGATGTCTCAGTCCCTTCGACATGACAAGTTCTGTGCAGCCGTCTTTGCGAGAAATCTCATCGGAAAAGCGCGAGATTTCTCACTCTGTTCGAAATGACAAGCGAAAGTCCTATGGATAAAAAAAAGGCAAGGGAAATCAAGGTATGTTGAATTTTGCGCGCGTCGGCGCGGTGCTGCGGCGCGAGATGCAAGAAATTGTCAAGAGTCGCGGTTTGTTGTTGGCGATTTTTTTGCCGCCGCTGTTATTCACGCTTTTGCCCTTGATTGGCGTCGTGATTATAGAAAATACGATGCAAGGGATTCCTGATGCGACGCGCGCGTCGAGCGACATGGGACCGTTGTTGCAACTGATGCCCGAGCTCAAAACCTGGACGGCGAGCGAAGTGACAGTGTTTATTATCCTGCAACAATTTCTCACATTTTTTTTATTGATGCCGCTGATTATTTCGCTGTCTATTGCCGCGCAAAGCATTATCGGCGAAAAGCAAGCCAAGAGTTTAGAGCCGCTCTTGGCGACGCCCATCAAAACAATCGAGTTGTTGTTTGCCAAAGCCATTACCGCGATGCTGCCGGCGCTATTCGCCACCTGGGCGGCGTTTTTGATTTTTGTCGGCGTCGGACGAATTTTAATTTCGAGTGACCGCGTATACGCGGCGCTGCTCAATCCAAAATGGTTCATTGCGATGTTGATTCTCTCGCCGCTGCTTGCGCTCTTGTCTGTGAGCATCGCCATCATTCTTTCGTCGCGCGTGAATGATGCGCGCGCGGTGCAGCAAATCGGCGGATTCATCGTCATGCCGATTGTGCTTCTCGGCGTCGCGCAGACGATGGGCTTGATTTTGCTCAACAGTTGGACTTTTATCCTCGGCGCGCTGATTGTCGCCGCGCTGGACATTTTGATTTTGCGTCTCGGCGCGCGCATGTTTCAACGCGAAAAGATTTTGACTCGGTGGAAATAGAACAAACTAAAAATTCGAGTTGCAAGCTCAAGTTCAAAACCCAAACGCCCTGTTCGCAGTCGCCTTTGGCTTTGAGCTTGGGTTTTTTTACTTATGGATTCGGCGACTTTTCCCAAGAAAACGCGCGCGTTTAGCGTGCTGCGTCATCGCGATTTTCGTTTGTTATGGATTGGCTTGTTAGTTTCGGTGGCTGGCTCGCAGATGCAAAATGCGGCGATTAATTGGCAAACGTACGAAATTTCGGGTTCGGCTCTGGCGCTCGGCGGTTTGGGGTTGGCGCGGCTCATCCCGATTGTAGTGTTTTCGCTGATGGGCGGCGTCGTCGCCGATACGCGCAATCGCCGTCATGTCATGCTCTTGACACAGAGCATTATGATGGGCAGCGCGTTTGCTTTGGGCGTGGTGACGTGGCTCGGCGTGGTCAATCTGTGGTGGATTTATGGCTTGGGCGCGGTGAATGCCGCGGCGGCGGCGTTCGATTTGCCGTCGCGCCAATCGCTCGTGCCAAATCTTGTGCCGCGCGAAGATTTAACGAATGCAGTGACGCTGGGCAGTATGGTGTTTCAAATCGCCAGCATTCTCGGCCCCGGGATCGCGGGCGTTTTAATCGGACGTTTCGGCGTCGGTTTGATTTACTGGCTGAATGGATTTTCATTTTTGGCGCTGCTCGCGTCGCTGCTATTGATGAAAACGGCGACGCCGCCCAAATTGCAAAACAGCGATGCGCCGCTCCGAACCATGTTGGCGGGAATGAAATACGTGTTTCAAGAGCGCATCATTCTTTCCACCATGCTGCTCGATTTTTTGGCGACCTTTTTTTCGGGCGCCAATACGCTGCTGCCGATTTTCGCTACCGATATTTTGCATGTCGGCGCCGAGGGTTTTGGTTTGCTTGCGGCAGCCGAATCCGCAGGTTCGGTATTGATGGGCTTGCTTCTTTCGATGCGCGGCGAAATTCACGCCAAAGGCGCGGCATTGTTGAGCGGCATTGCGTTATACGGCGCGGCGACGATTGGGTTCGGCTTGTCCGAAACGTTTGCGCTTTCGCTATTATTTTTGGCGCTGCTCGGCGCGGGCGATACGCTCAGCACGATTCTGCGTTCGGCGATTCGTCAGTTAGTCACGCCCGATGAATTGCGCGGACGCATGACTTCGGTGAACATGATTTTCTTTATGGGCGGGCCGCAGCTCGGTGAAATGGAATCGGGTGTCGCTGCCGCGATCTTGGGCGCGCCGTTGGCGGTAGCTTTGGGCGGCGTTGTCACGCTCGGCTTGGTCGCCGTTACCGCTATCCGCGTGCCCGCGCTGCGAAAATATCGGTGACGCGCAATGTCATTCTCATAAATCAATTTGACCTTGGCGCCCGCCGCTATTCAAATCCATCTATCTGAAACATTTGCGAACTTGCGGCGATGCGGCCGTCTTGGGCGTATGCAATCACGCGCACGAGATAATGCGCCAGTCCGATAGGCGCGCCGTTG
Organism: Anaerolineae bacterium; assembly: GCA_021463195.1. GTDB lineage: Bacteria > Chloroflexota > Anaerolineae > UBA4142 > SHND01 > SHND01. The sequence goes on along the minus strand of JAJTXZ010000074.1, from coordinate 20,419 downwards.
GGCCATTTCTGGTTGCGCTGCGTAAAATTCCAAACGTGGCACGGCGTATTGACGCCATCGTCGCCAAAGCCGCAGTAATGCGGATTCTGTTCCGATTGACGGCTAAGAATATTGCCGCGCGCATCCACCACAAACATATCCACACGCGCGATCCCTTCGCCGGTATCGTCGTTCACGCGCTCGCCGCTCACACTCGCTTGAAAATCAAGTTGGCGCCGAATTTCGGTGTTTGTCGGCTGGTCAATATTCACAAAAAAATTTACCAAGTCGTCTGGCGGAATCGTGATATGCACCGGTTTTTCATCAATCCGCACGCGTCCGTCGGGCGTCGAAACCACCGCGCGAATTAGATACCACCCCGCCGCAATCGGCGCCGTATCGCTCCATTTGAAATTTGGCTCGCCCAATCGAGCATCGAGACATTCCCCATTCGCTTCGTCGAAATAACAAAACGGCGCGCGGCGTTCCGTCTTGGACGCAATCACGCGCCCGCTCAAATCTTGGATAAAAAATTCTACGCTGGCAATGCCAAAACCATCGTCGCCGCCCGCGTGCGCGGTTACTTGGAGCGCGAGTTGTCCGCCGACATACGAGACCAAAACATCCGTGCCACCATCAAAAGGCGGTTGAAAGACGACGAGCGGCGCGGTGGGCGGAATGGGCGTCGGTGGAATCGGCGTCGGCGGCGCGAGCGTTGGAATGGCCGTTGGCGAAATCGGCGTCGGCGGCGCGAGCGTTGGTATGGTCGTCGGCTCTGCGGGCGGCGCAGTCGCCGTAACGACAATGACTTGCGTTGGCGAAACGGCAGCCGGGGCGGTCACCGCTATCGGAATCGTCGCTTCGCCCGAAACGTTCGCCGCGTTGAACGCGCGGACAATGAGTGTATGCGCGCCGGCAGTGGTCGCGCGCCATTCGTGAACGACATTAAATTGTTTTTCGCCTTGCGCGCTGGGCGCGGGCTGCGCGCCGACGAGCTGTCCATCCACATACAATTCCACGCGCGTCACGCCGTTCGTGTCAATCGAAACAGATTGCACGCCCACTGTTTCGCCCACGCCAAAACTTGCGCCGTACGGCGGCGCGATAATTTGGACCGCCGGTTTGCCCGACGGCGCGCTGCCGCCGCACGCGCTCGATAAAATCGCGCCAAAGAGGACAAGGGCTGTGAAAAAATATTTCATGCGGCCACCTATCTTAATCCGTCCAAAATTTTTTGCGTATCGGCGCGGGCGCAAAAACAATTTGGCAGCAGCAGCGCGCGCAAGAATGCGTCGGGATCGTCGGCGGGAATCATGTTGACGCATGCGTTGTATGCGCTCGCCGCGTTTTCAAATTGGGGAATCGCGTTGGGCGCGTCATTCTGCGCGTGGCGCGCGCTGCCAGCGAGCGCGTAAGCGCTGCCGAGCGCGAGATACACATTCGCCCGCGTGCGCCGGTCATCGGCAGGCGCCGTCTGCGTCAATGTTTGCAGTGTCGCGCTCGCGTTACGCGCGAGCGTTTCCGCGACGGCGGGATTTTGTTGCAACAATTCAACCATTCCCAAAAGAGTGTCGGCGGTCGCGCGCGCCGCGCTAAATTTGGCATCGAGACGCGCGGGCGCGGGCTGCGGCAATTCGGCGCGCGCGCGGTCAAACAGCGTTATCGCTTGCGAAATATATTCGCGCGCTTGATTCAATGCCGCCGCGTCCATGTTCGGCGGCGTGCGCGGCGGACACGTCAGCGGCGCGCCCATCGGCGAAACATTGATGCGACATTGTCCGGCGGTGGTCGCTTCGGGCGGAATCAACTGACGCTGCGCGCGTTGAAACGCGACTTGGCCCAAGCCAAAGGTCGCGCGCGCGTACACGCGCCCATCGCGTTCCGCAATTTGCCGCGCGCGCGCGAAATTTTTTTCCGCTTCGTTCAACGCGCGTTCGACGCCGCTCACATTCGCTTGGGGCTTGAACACAATTTGCGCGTCGCTTTCGCAATTCGCCAAAAACAACGCTTCGCGCCCGATGAAATAATATAAAACTTCTTTGCCCTGCTGTTCATCCCAATCGGCGAGATTTTGTTCGCCTTGCTTGAAAATTTGGTACGCTAAATCGTAACGTCCGTTCAAGTCTTGCTGCAAGCCGCGCGAGAACCAAACGAGCGCGCGTCCGAGCGGCTGCAAATATGTCGCCAAGTATTCGTCATTTATCGGATTCGGCAACGGAATTGGCTGCCCCAGTTGTTGACTGCCGGTCAATTCATCCGCTTCGTCTTTTTTTTGCGCGATGTACAATTGCGGCACAAACGCTTCCGCGCTGGCGCCCTCGACCAAATTGCCATAAATCACAATGGACGCGCCAACTTGCTGGGCGACGCGCTCGATATCATTGTCGTTTTGAATCGGCGCGGTGAGCCGTTTTTCAAATAGATGCGACAAATCAAAACTGGTGGCGAGATGCCAAAATTGCGGACGCGTCGTTTCGGGCAAATCGGCGAGCTCGAACTTTAAACGATTGTACAACCAATCCGCCAAGTACGCGCCCTGCGCCGAATGAGTGACGCGGTTCTGCGCGTCGCGCGCGCCAAATTCCACAATCGCCACATTCGCCGCCGAACCGCCTTGCGCCATTTGTCCCGGCGTCACAAGCCACCAAACGCCAAGCGCCGCAATCGCCGCGACGGCGACGAGCGCGAGCAGCGTCCGCACCGGAAAAACAAATGCGCCGATCTGGAATTGCAAAATGTTGCTGCCTTGCGCGAATTGTCCGATTTGGACATTTTCGCCAATGTTGGCGACATTCTGGCTCGGCGCGCGCTGAATCGGCGGAAAAAGCTGCCGCAGAAAGACAAAGAATTTTTTCACGCTGTGCGCCTAGCCTCCGGCGCGCGCCTTGTCCGCGATTTTTTGAATGGCAGTGGAAACACCCGCGAGCGGATTCAACAATGTCGCCGCCGTGATCTCGAGAATGTCGGGCGCCAATTCTTTTAGAAATTTGAACCAGCGTTCCACTGTGTTCGGATTTCCTTGCGCGCCTTTGGCTGCTTCGGTTTCGATTTTCTTGACCGCGTCGTGAATATCCGTCTTGTCCGCGTCGCGTGCTTGGGGCAGCGCGTCAATTTGTTTATAAATCGCGTCAAATAACGCGGCGAGGTCTTGGGCGCTCGCGCCTTGCGTCTGTTGGATATTATTTCCTTGCGCGAATTGTCCGACCTGCGCGCCCGCGCCAATGTTGGCAATATTCACATTGCCGCCCGCGTGAATTTCGTCGCCATGCACAATTTTATCGCCGCCCACCACATCGCCGCCGACGTGAATCGTGCTGCCGGAAATGTTGATACCGCCTTTGGGTTTGGTTTGGTCGTCTGGCATCGTTTGCTCCTTTTGAAAAATCACGCCATCCTCCGCGCGCATAAACAAAACCGGCGTGCCCCATTCGATGCGATTACCGTTGGTATACACGGCGCGGCGCGCCTCGTTCATCGCCGCGTCAATCGGATAGCCGTCGGCGAGCGTTTTGTACAGTTCGGCGGAAAAATCGAGCGCGGCTTGGTCTGTAATCGCATACTGCATCGCCAACACGGCGGGAATGCCCGCTTGCACCAAACGCGGCGCGGTGCCCGCGAACGGATTGCGCGTCGAAGTTTGCGCGCCGCGACACGCATTCAATACGACGACGCGTAATTTGCGCGCGTCTTGCAGCAAAATCGCCGCCGTGTCTTCATTCACGCGCCGCGCGTCGCCGCGGTCGTTTTCAAAAACGAGAATGCCTTGTTGCTTGACCTCGTCGTAATCGCCGTGTCCGATGAAATGCAAAATATGATATTCATCCTGACGCAGCTGCGCGCGCAAAGCGTCGGGCGTCGGCGGCGTTAAACGCGTCAACTGGATTTTATTTTGCGCGGCGAGCGGTTGCAGCGCTTGTTGCAGACGCGTCCATTCGCCTTCGGCGTCGAGCGCGTCATAATCTTTTGGACTTGCCAATATCGCCAACAAGCGGAGCGGCGCGGGCGCGGCAAGCGGCTCGACGCGTGCGGACAATTCCAGATAGCGCACAATCGGCGTCTCTTTGGATAATGCCAAATAACTGTTGCGCGTAGAATCGTGCAAATATTCCCACGGCAAATCCGCGAGTTCCGGCACATCGCTCAGACGCAAGCGAATGCGTAATCCTTTGTCGTCGCGTTCCGCATCGTCGCGACTGCGACGGTAGGCCGTCAACACCTCATCGTGGAACACCGCGTCAAACAAGCGCGCGCCCATTTGCTGGATGAGTTGTTGCGGCGTGAGCGTTGAACCCGCTGTAGCGCCGCGTCCCGCTACGCGCGCGAAAAACGTTTTCAATTCGTCCGCCGTAAAGGGCGACGCGAACGCGGTTTTCGCTTGACCGACCGGTGAATTGATAATGCGCGCAATATATGCCGCGTCGCTTTTTTCAAACAATAAATCGAGTGTTTTATATTCCATCGGTGTAGCGCTCCTGTGCCGCTTACATTATCACGCGCGCGATAAAGTTGTCAACGGGGTTGACGGTTCGTCGGACAAGCGCTTGGAAAGCGCGGCAACCAGAACGCCAGTCTGAGGCGAATCAAGCGCGGCAACGTCCGCAGGGACGTTTCGCGATTTTGTTGGCGCGAATTGGATTCACCCGCAAAACGCCGACTCGGCGCCAAAAAGCAAGAGGCAGCGGCGCGTGCGCCAACTGCCTCTTTATCCTTTACGTTTGGTCTCAAAAACAAATCATCAATTTGTTCGCGCGTTCATGCCACCGTGATGCTCTTGTCCAAATACACATCTTGAATCGTGTTCAACAGTTTCACGCCGTCCGCCATCGGACGTTGGAATGCTTTGCGTCCCGAAATAAGTCCGCTGCCGCCCGCGCGTTTGTTGACCACCGCCGTCATCGCCGCGTCCGCAAAATCATTCGCCCCTGATGCGCCGCCGCTGTTGATGAGCCCGACGCGTCCCGCATAACAGTTGATCACTTGATAGCGGCACAAATCAATCGGATGATCGCTCGTCAATTCCGTGTAGATTCGTTTATCGAATTTTCCGAACGAAACGCCATCGGTGTTGAGCGCGAGATAGCCGCCGTTATTCTCCGCCAACTTTTGCTTGACAATATCCGCCGCGATGGTGACGCCAAGATGATTCGCTTGCCCCGTCAAGTCGGCGGACACATGATAATCTTTGTCTTTTTTGAACGCCGAATTACGGAGATAGCACCACAGCACCGTCGCCATCCCGAGTTCGTGCGCCTGCTGAAACGCTTCCGCGATTTCAATAATCTCGCGATGCGAATCATCCGAACCAAAATAAATCGTCGCGCCAATTGCCGCCGCGCCCATGTCGTACGCTTGCTCGACCGTGCCAAACAAAATCTGCTCAAAGCTGTTCGGATACGTCAACAATTCGTTATGATTGATTTTAACGATGAACGGAATCTTGTGCGCGTATTTGCGCGACATGATGCCGAGAATGCCAAACGTCGAAGCCACCGCGTTGCAACCGCCTTCGAGAGCGAGTTGAATAATTTTCTCCGGATCAAAATAATCGGGGTTCTTGGCAAAACTCGCGCCGCCCGAATGTTCGATGCCTTGGTCTACCGGCAAAATGGAAAAATAGCCCGTGCCGCCGAGTCGTCCATTCGTGTACAACCATTCCAAATTGCCCAACACGCGATTGTTACGATCCGATTGCGCGAAAATGCGGTCCACAAAATCGGGACCGGGCAGCTGCAAACGCTCGCGCGAAATTTTCGGTGAATTAAAACCGAGCAGTGATTCCGCTTTGTCGCCCAAGAGAGCTTGAATATCCGTCGCCATTTTGTTACTCCTCGCTCGGCAAGCAAGAAACCGCGCCGACGCTGTCAGTAAAATCGTTTGAGCAAAACAATCCGCGTCTTTCCGGAGCGCTTCTACCATGCCGAACATTTTTATTTTCTGCTTACGTAACAGTATAACACACGCATTATACATTATCGGTCTAAAATTGATACCGCGTAGGTCGTTAAAAAAATTTAAAACGCGACTGCGTATAGTATAATTTTTCCCATGCAATGTCGCGCGCTCGACGAAAAAAAATATCGCTGCGCCAATGACGCCGCCGCCGCCGAATATTGCGACGCGCATCGCGTCATGCCGCCGCAAACCGGCGAATCCAATTTAACCGCGTCCGCGTCGCGTTGGCGCGGCTTTTGGTCCAAATTTGGCGCGTCCCCGCGCAACATTCCCGACGGCGGCAAATACCCTGTGCCGAAATGGTTAAACGCGCTGCCGACATCGCAAATAATCCAACATTTGCAAACACATCCCGACGCGATGACGCGCTGGATGGCGGCGTTCGTGTTGCGTAAACGACGCGCGACGGAAGCGTTCGACGCGCTGTGGCAAACGCGCCAGACCGACCCAATCCGCTTTGTGCGACAACAAGCCGCGGTGGCGCTGGGCAAAATCGGCGCGCCCGCGGTATACGCGCCGCTCGTCGAAGGATTGTATCACGACCGCGACCCCGGCGTGCGCGAAGCGTGCGTCATTGCGCTCGGCAATTTGGGTAACCGCGCGGCAGTGGACGAAATCGCGCGCGCGCTCGAACACGAAGAAAATGTTTTTGTGCGTTGGGATTGCATCGTCGCGCTGGGACAGCTCGGCGACGCGCGCGTCGAAAATTTATTGGCGCGTCTGCAAGCGCAAGAAATCGTCCAAGCGCTCCGCGATGCTTGCCGCGACGCGCGCGCCGAGATTCGCCAACGCGCGACGCGCGCCTAGACCAGTTTCCGATTTGAGATAGAAGACAGACCCTTTGGATTTTCAGAAATCCAAAGGGTCTTTTACCCCAGACCAAACAGGAATTCGCTCTAGCCGGCGAACGATGCGTACATCACTCGAATCATTTCGGGCAGCACCTTTTCAAACGCGACGAGCACGCGCGGATCGAACTTTGTCCCCGTTTGCGCGCGAATCAACGCGGCGGCGGCATGCGGCGCCATCGGTTCGCGGTACGGTCGAAAAGTTGTCACCGCGTCATACACATCCGCCACCGCAAAAATACGCGCGCCGAGCGGAATCGCCTCGCCGCGCAAACCGTACGGATAACCGCTGCCATCATAATGTTCATGATGCGCGATGATAATGTCGTGCGCGCCGCGCAAAAAATCAATATGCTCGATTAACGCCGCGCCCCATTCGGGATGTTTTTGCATTTCCGCCCACTCGCTCGGCGTAAGCGTCGTCGGCTTGCGCAAAATCGCATCCGACACGCCGATTTTGCCAATATCATGCAGCAGCGCGCCGAGCCGCAGCGCTTCATATTCGCCCTCGGGCGTCCCAAGCGCTTGCGCCAACAAAAGCGTGTACGCGGTCACGCGCTGCGAATGCCCCTGCGTCGCCTGATCGCGCAAGTCCAACGCGGCGGACAGCGCGTTCAAAGTCGCGCGATAATTCTCTTGCAGTTGTTGATTGGCGCGCGCGAGCGCGGAATTTTGCCGCGCCAATTCTTCCAAGCGAAGCGCGTTCGCCGCGCGCAAACGACGGGTCAAGAGACGCAGCGCGTCATCGGTAATTTGCGGATTGGAATGCAAGAGCCGATAAAAAGTTTGATTTTGAATTTCCAGCAGCAGCGTCGGCCGCGCCGCGCGCGCGGTGCCGCTGCGCGGCGCGTCGTCAAACAAAACCATCTCGCCAAAAAAATCGCCCGCGGTGATCGAGCCAAAAGTCACCAACGTCGCATCCAATGAATGCGTGATTTCGATTTCTCCATCCAGAACAACGTACAAACTGCCGCCGGGGTCGCCCTCGCGAAAAAGAATCTCCGCTTGCGCGAGAACGCGCAGCGGACATTGCAAGGCAAGCATATTGAGAGCCGTTTCAGACAGATTCGTCAAAAACGGAATCTGACGCAAATGAACGAGAATATCGGTTAGAGGAGGAGGAGCTATTCGAGTCACGGGTCTTGACCTCGTGCGTCGGCATTGCGCTTGTGCAAATGTTCAAATGTCTGACGACTTGATTATAGTCGTGATTGCGTTTTTGTTCTATACACCCTATAATCGCGACTGATCGTTTTTTATCGCGCGGTTCACACATGCTTCGCTTGCGAAATTGGTTTTATGCGCTCTCGCAACGCCAACAATGGGTCGTTGGCTGCGCCGGAGTCATTCTCATTATCTCGGGATGCCTTTATGGTTTGGGCTTGATTAGTTTTATCGCGCGCCCCACTTTGTTGGCGACTCCGCCGCCCGCCACCATCTTGATTCAACGCCCGACCATCGCGCCGAGTGTCATCTTTGCGCCCACCGCGCCGCCGACACTGCAGCTGCCAACCAGCGCGCTGGTCGCCACGCCCACGCAAGCGCCAATCCCCACGCGCGCCCCAACCAATACACCAACCATCACGCCGACGCTGGAACTCGACGCCAACGGCACACCCATTTTTCCAACGCTTACGCTCACACCCTAGAAAAGTCGTCGCGGCGCCGTCGCGCCAAACGCGTAAGATTCTTGACGCGTATTTTTCTAAACTACGATGAAACAACCACAACGCCTTGCGATGCTTTCGATGCACACCTCACCGGTGGCGCGTCTGGGCGGCAAAGAAACCGGCGGCATGAATGTCTATGTGCGCGAATTATCGCGCGCGCTAGCCGCGCGCGACATCGCGGTGGATATTTTCACGCGCGCGACCGACGCGAGCGCGCCCGTCATAGACACCCATTCGCTCGGCGTCCCCAACGCGCGCGTCATCAATATCCCGGCGGGTCCGCGCGCCGCCGTCTCGAAACATCAACTCGTCGAATACGTCGGCGCGTTCGCGCAAGGCGTTTATGACTTTGCCGCGCGCGAAAATTCGAGCTATGAGATTTGGCACGCGCATTATTGGTTGAGCGGCGCCGCCGCGCAATGTTTACAAGCCAAAGGTTTGCGCGCGCCGATCGCGCAAATGTTTCACACGCTCGGCGCCATGAAAAACCGCGTCGCGCGCTCCGCCACCGAAGCTGAAACCGACGCGCGCATCCTCACCGAACACGCCTTGATGCGCAGCGTCGCGCGCATCATCGCGTCAACGCCGCGTGATATGGAGCAGATGCTCGAATTGTACGACGCGCCGCGCGACCGCATTGTGATTATTCCGCCCGGAGTGGACACCAATGTCTTTCGTCCGATTCCGACGCAACGCGCGCGCGATTTGATCGGACGTTATGATGAAAAAACCGTTTTATTCGTCGGACGCATAGACCCGGTCAAAGGACTCGACACCTGGTTCCGCGCCATGAAACTGGTCGTGGAGCGCGACCCCGCGCTGCGACAACACATGTGCGTCTGTCTCATCGGCGGCGATTTGGACGACGACATTGACCCCGATTCTGAACTCGCGCGTTTGGTCGAGCTCAAAGAAGAATTGGGCATCGGCGATATTGTGACTTTTCTCGGCAGCCGCGCGCAAGCGGCGCTGCCATTTTATTATTCCGCCGCCGCCGCCGTTGTGATGCCTTCGCGGTATGAATCGTTCGGACTTGCCGCGCTGGAAGCGATGGCGTGCGGCGCGCCGGTGGTCGCGTCCGATGTGGGCGGACTTTCATTTCTCGTGCATGATGACGTCACCGGCTTTCTCGTGCCGGAAGGCAACGCGGAAAAATTCGCGGAAAAGATTTTGCTGCTGCTGCGCAATCCCGCGCTGCGCGCCGAGATGGGCAAACGCGGCGTCGCGGAAGCGCAAGAATACGCGTGGTCCAATATCGCCGCGCGCATGATCGAGTTATATCAATCCATTTTATAACTGCTGTTACGCAAACGTATGGCAAATTTGAAATTTGCCATACGTTTGCGCGCGATTTTTTAGCGAATGCGCGTAACGCGAAGCAATAAAAAAAACGCGTCATCCGACGCGTTTTTTTTTATTGCGTTATCCCCAGCGCCGTCGCCACATGTTCCAAAACTTCCAGCGGAAATTCGCGCCCCAACACCGAAGCGATTTGCAGCAACTGGCGCGCGTCCGGCGGCAGCTGGTCCGCGCGCGCCATTAACACCCCTTGCAAAGTATTTGGCACATCGAGCGCGGTCAATGCGCGCGTCAAAACCCACTGTTCGCCATCGCGTCGCAAATCGCCGCGTTCGATGAGCATCCCCATCAATTCTTCCACAAACAACGGATTGCCCTCCGCCTGAGCCAACACAAGCTCCTGCGCTTCGGACGGCAAAGTTCCCGACGCGAGACTGGATATCATCGCTTGCGCGTCCGATTCCGACAACGGCGCGAGATAAATTTGCGCGCTCGTCGCGCCCGGCGACTCTTGCAACGTTTCCAGCAACTGCCAGCCCGCTGTTTCGCGTTCGGGGCGCAGTGTCACGCAGAATACGAGACGCTCATCGGATAACATCGTCAATGCACGGCGCAAAACCTGACACGACGGCGCGTCTGCCCAATGAATATCTTCGCAAATCAACACGGTTGGCGCGCGCGCCGCGACCTGCATCAATGCTCCGCGCAACGCGTTGACATATTGCGCTTGGAGCGCCGCCGCGTCCATATCGCCTACAAACTGTGTCGGGTCGGCGGCTTGACGCAAAACCGCGAGCGGCGTACCTGCAACTGCGTCGGCGTAGCGTATAGCCAACACTCGCGCCACCTCAGCGAGCAGCGCATAGGCGCGCGCATTACCGTCGGGGGCGCAGGTTGCGATAAAAAATTCAGCTGCGGCTTGGCGAGTCGTCGTCGCGCTCCATTCTTGCAGCAACCGCGATTTGCCCAGCCCTGCTTCACCCAAAATTGAAATAACGCGCAAACCGGTCTCCGTCGCGCGCGTGTGTGTGATGCGCTGCAACAAGGCGAGCTCGCGTTCGCGCCCGAACAGCCGAGTCAATATTTGCACGGGGCGATGTACGCGCGCCGCGGCGCGCGCGGCGATTAATTGAAACACGGGCTGCGGCTCGCCTTTGCCTTTAAAGAGCATTGCGCCGCGCGGCGTAAATTCAAATTGCGCGCGCGTCAAACGCATGGATTCGGCGCCGACAAAAATTTCACCGCGTTCCGCCGCATCTTGCAAACGAGCCGCCATATTCACCGCGTCGCCCAACACAGAATATTGCTGCCGCGCACGCGAACCGACACTGCCAGACACGACAGTGCCGCTATTGATGCCAATATGTAGCCCCAAATCAAGCCCGCGTTCGATATTCACTTGCCCAATCACATCCATCATTGCCAGCGCGGCGTGACATGCTTGCGCGGGATCGTTCTCGTGTGCGATGGGTGCGCCAAACAATGCCACTAACGCATCGCCGACGAATTGATCAATGACGCCTTGATGTTCCTCAACGATTGGCACGAGACGCTCAAAGCAAGCATTGATAATATCGCGCACCGCTTCAGGGTCCAGCGTTTCGGATAACGCGGTAAAACCGGAAAGATCGGCGAAAAGAATCGTGACGAAACGACGTTCGGTTTGCGCCGCGGCTTTTTCGACCGACTGCGGGAGCGATAATGCGCGCCCGCAGCGCGCGCAAAACAACGCGTTGGGAGGATTGACAAAAGAACAGTGCGGGCAGGAACGCATGGTTAACGCGAAATAATCCATCGTTTTCCAAAACGAACCTTGGAATTATCGCAAGCAGCGTCCACGATATTTCCTAGGGCATACCAACCCACAAGGGGTCGTTGGGCTCGAGCGTCCACAGCTGCGCGACAAGCGTGCCGCCATTGCCGTCCGCGTTTGCCTTGACGACCGTCGGCAGTTTTTCAAACTTCCATCCGTCTGCGCTCTCATAGGCGGACACGATTGAGAGTCGCGGAAGTCCATTATCTGATTTTGTTTTTTCCGCATCCGCTTTGTCATAATAGATTGTGACCGTAAGCGGTGGATCAAAGGTGACAAGCGGCTCGCCCGTTTGCGCGGCAAACACCGCCGGATTGATAACCGCGACCAAAAGCGCGTCAATCTTTTTTTCAGGCGGCGGTTTCAAATCTTCAAGAGCAGGCAAGGGCTTGCGCTCAATCCGCACGTGTTGGCGTTTCCCGCGCGCAATTTGTCCTGGCGCCTCGATTCGCAACTTGCGCCGTGACAGAGCCGCAATGCCTTGGTCCGCTTCGAAATTAAACGTTTGCGGAGCATTATCTTGATTAATGGGCGTCAAAGCGCCGTCTTGGCGCGAATGCCAAAAATAGTAAAACAAAACGACAAGCGCCAATAGCGCAATAACGGCTATCCAAGGCATAGGGTTTCATCCTTTCGGCGTTCGCTCCTGAAACACTGTGCTGGCGGTGTGTGTTTCGCGGTCAGCGATTTGAGAAATTTTAGCGTGTGTATGGCGCGCGCGTTCGGCTTCGAGCGCAGAGCCGACTTGGGTCAACAGCGTTATACTCCGCTGCGCGTATTCTTGCGCTTGCGCCGATTTATTTTGTTCCATCAAACTTTCCGCCAGGACCCGGTAGGCGATTCCTTCCAGCTCCAGTGACTGAATCCTTTGCGCGATTTGCAATGCCGCGTGAATATTTTGCGTCGCGCTATCTAGGAACGCGGAATCCTTTGCGCGCCCGGCCGCCAGAACTTGGGCATGCGCCAACCCGGCAAGGTTATATGCCAACGAGGATTCTTGTCTAGTCGAGCGAAAATATTGACTCGACAAATCATATAATTGAATCGCTTTGTCTAAATCGAGTTGTTCGGCATAGAGCTCTGCCAAATTGCTCTGCGTTATCGCGATGGCCATCAAATCGCCCAAGCGATTACTTTCGGCAATCGCGCGGCTATAGTGTTCAGCGGCTTGGGCAAAATCGCCCATACTGTGATAACACGCGCCAAGCATTTGTTGTGTGCGCGCGAGCGCCGTGGCATAGCCAAGTTTCGTATAAATTTCGCGCGCGCGCGTGGCGCATTGAATCGCTTTTTCGTATTGTCCCAACAAACGCCGCGCGCCGCCCAAATTATATTCTGCGGCAGCCAATTCCAGACTATCCCCAAGTTGTAAACTTGTATCGCGGCTTTGGAGCAAGAATTGTTCCGCGCGCGCGGTTTCGCCCAACGCCAAATATACCAAGCCCAAGCCGCCATTTGTTTTTGCTTGCAGCGCAATATCGCCTTGCGCTTGCGCCAACTCCAAGCCGGCGCGATAGAATTCGAGCGCGTCTGCCCAAATCCCCAGATGATACGCCGCGACGCCTAGCGATTGCAGCAAACGCGCGCGCAGTTCATGGGTATGCGTTTGCGCCAAGAGCTGTTCATACAACGCGCGCGCGGGTTCATATTCTCCGCGCGCCGCGTGCGCGTCAGCGCGCGCCAGGTCTAGCGCGCGCAGCTGCGCGTCCGATAGCATGGCGCGATTCAGTCGCGCCAATACTTCGGTGAGCCAAGCGCTGCGCCCGGTGTAAATTAAATTTTGCGTGTGCGGCAAAAGCGCGTTCAGCGCGTGTTCATCTTGACCGGCGCGCTGCCATTGATCGGCAATGGTGAGAACCAATTCCAAATCGGGCTGCGGATAAAGAGCGGTCAGCGTTTGCGCGGTGACGTAATGCAGTTCCATGCGACGCGATTGCAGAATCGAGTTATAGATCGCTTCGCGAATGAGCGCGTGCTTGACGCGCACAGTCGGCTTGATTTGGTCCGTCAACACGCGCACCAAGCCGCGCGTTTCCAACAAGGACAAAGCTTGCGTCACCATATAACGCGAGTGTAACGCAATCGGCGAGGCGGGTCAAGGGGTTCACGCGGATAGAGTGTGCGTCAAAGTTTTGGGAATCACATCAAGCGATTAGAAATCGCGGCAGCCAGAGCGCCAAGTCTGCCGTCGCAGACTAGCGGGAACGTCCGAAGGGACGTTTTGTGTATTTGTTGCGAGCGAATTCGATTCGCCCGAAAACTCACCCTCAATGTGAACTACGCGCAACTTTGTAAATTCACTTGACAAACAATAAAAAGTAACTTATAATCGTTGTAAGTAGAATTTACAAACATTCCAATCTAACCGATGGAATCTAACCCCCAAAAAGCCACCCATCAACAGACGCGCGATTACAATCAGCGTCTCGTGTTGCAAACGATTTTTGACCGCGGCGAAATCAGCCGCGCCGATGTGGCGCGCCTCACCGGCTTGACGCGCACCACCGTTTCGCAAGCGGTCGGAGCGCTGCTCGATTTGAAACTGGTCAAGGAAATCGGACAGGGCGCCTCCACCGGCGGCAAAACCCCTATTTTATTGAATGTGTCTCATCACGGCCGCAATCTTATCGGCGTAGATTTGAGCAGCGACGAATTCAGCGGCGCCATTGTGGATTTGCGCGGCAACGTGCGTTATCGGCTGAGTCTGCCGCTCGACGGCCGCCAGGGGCAGGACGCGCTCGATTTGGCATACGAGTTGATTGACGCCTTGCAAGTGCGCGTGACTAGCCCGCTGCTCGGGATTGGCGTCGGCGTGCCGGGCGTCATCAATCCCGCGCAAGGCAGCTCGGTGCATTGGGCGGTGAATTTGCGCTGGCTCGATTTGCCCTTGCGCGATTTGTTGCAGAAACGCTATCAGGCGCCGGTGTATGTCGCAAACGATTCCCAAGTCGCCGCGCTCGCCGAATCTTTTTTCGGCAAACATCGTCACCGCAATCTGATTGTCATCAAGGTCGGACGCGGCGTCGGCGCCGGCATTGTTATAGATGGTCAATTATGGAAGGGCGAAAATTTTGGCGCGGGCGAAATCGGGCACGTGCGCGTGATGGAAGGCGGCCCGCGCTGCAACTGCGGACATTATGGTTGTCTCGAAGCGCTGGTCAGCACCGCCGCCATCATCCAACGCGCGCGCGCGGCGGCAAAAGCGGAGCGCACTACGCGGCTGCGCGTCAAAGGCAAAACGCTCGATGCGCTGACCTTTGACGATGTGGTCAACGCGAATGCTGAAAATGACCCGACAGCGCGCGCGGTAGTTTTGGAAACGGGCAAATATCTCGGCATCGCCGTCGCGAATTTGATCGGCGCGTTGAATATTCAACATCTCTTTATCGGCGATTACGGCGCGCAGTTTGGACAGCCCTTGTTGGATAAAGTGCGCGCCACCGCGCAAGAGTGCGCGTTGAATACGCTGACCAAAAACACGGTCATTGAATTATCCGAGATGGGCGCCGAGAGCGTCATTCTTGGCGCTTCCGCGCTGCTCTTGAATTATGAATTGGGCATCAACGCGCTGCGTTAGCGGTGACCGATTGCGCGCAAAGTTAGCTTGAAAAAAATTTTAGATTGGCGTGTCACGCGTTTGTATCCATCGGGACAAAATCCAAGCAGGTCCCGACAATTCAAGGAGGAGAAGATGAATCGCAAGCTGCAATTCCGTGTTTCGTTGAGTGTGCTAGCTATGCTGCTCGTCGCAGTGGTCGCGCTCGCGGCGTGCGGCGCGCCCCCCGCGCCTGCCGCGCCTGCCGCGCCGCAAGTCGTCAAAGAAACAGTGGTGGTGCCGCAGACCGTTGTCGCGGCGCAAACCGTCGTCGCGGCGCAAACCGTCGTCGTTCCGCAGACAGTGGTCGCGCAGCAAACCGTAGTGGTCGAACCGACCGCCGCGCCGAATCCTGAAGCGGTGATTCCGAATGTCGAACCAAACGCCGAAATTACGCTCTGGACATTCTGGCTTTCCCCGACTTTTGATGATTATATCAAAGACACCATCGCGCGTTTTGAAAAGGCTTATCCCGGCGTCAAAGTGAATTGGGAAGACCATCAGGCGACGTTCCAGGATGATTTGAAAAACGCGTTCGCCGCCGGTAAAGCGCCCGACGTAATCAATCTTTCCGTTTCGGAAGGATGGGTCAGCGATTATGCGACCAAAGGATTGCTCCTGCCGCTCGACGATAAGGTTTCGCAAGACGTCAAAGATTTGTATTTCCCCGGTTTGTGGAATGAACAAATCGTGGACGGCAAGAATTATCAATTCCCGTGGTATCAGGGCATGAACGTCGAACTCATCAACATGAAAATTTACAGTGATACCGCCGGTTTGAAACTCGAAGATTTCCCCAAGACGATTGATGGGTTGCCCGCGCTGTGCAAGACCATCAAAGACAAAACCGGCACGCTCTGCGACATTCGCCTGACAACCAATGATTTGCTCGCGCAAATGGTGTACGAAGGCGGCGTCGACGTTATCAGCAAAGACGGCAAGACCTTTACCTTTGATTCGCCCGAAGCGGTGTCATGGTTGCAAATGTACGTGGATATGGTTAAAGCCGGCACAGTGGATAAATCGGTGCTGGTCACCGACCAAGACCGCGTAGGTCTCGATTTGTTCGCCTCGGGCAATGCCGCGTTCTATCAGACGGGTCCGAACCTGATTCGTGAAGTGCGCGCCAACAATCCCGGTTTGTACGGTTATCTCGCTGCCGTGCCAGCGCCCGTCGGACGCTCCGGCGTGCTGGGCAAAGGGTTGATGTCGCTCTCGGCGAACGCCGCGACAAAATTCCCGAATGCCTCGATCGCGCTCGCGCAGTTCTTTACCAATCCGCAAAGCATGTTGGATTTCAGCAAATTAGTCGCCGTGTATCCTTCAACGCCGAAATCGTACGACGACCCGTTCTTTGCCGCGAAACCGATTGCGGTGGAAGATAGCGCGAAACCAATCGCCAAAGACATCATTTCAAAATACGCCGACATTGTGCCGACCATTCCGCACAAAGCGGACGTGAACGATATTGTTCTGCAAGCGGTGCAATCCGCTCTGTTCAATAACGTGCCAGCCCAGCAAGCGCTCTCCGACGCCGTCAAAAAAGCCAACGCGCTGCTCGCGCAATAAGTATGACGCAATAAAAGACCTCGCCCCAGCCCCTCTCCAGAGCAGGGAGGGGCTAGGGGCGAGGTTCGATAGATTTTGAGAAAAAGTTTTGGGCGACCGGACCTTGCGGGTTTTCAAAAAACCGCAAGGTCTCGGCAGACGGCTGTCCAAAACATTATCTAAACAACTATAGCTATGCCCAAAAAGTTAAATCTCACTCCATATCTTTTTCTCGCGCCCGCGCTGCTCGTTATTGGCGTGTTTATTTTGTATCCCATCCTCGCGGTGATTTATTACAGTTTCACCGAATACGATATCGTCACGGCGCCGGTGTGGATTGGATTGAAAAATTATCAGCAGCTCTGGAACGACGAGGTGTTTTGGCTCGCGTTGCGAAATTCGTTTGTTTATTTGTTGGTCACGCCGATTTTGATTGTCTTGTGCATTTTGCTCGCGATCGCGGTCAATCGCAAACTGCCCGGCATTAACGCCTTTCGCGCGATTTATTATGTGCCGGTCATTAGCGGCAGCATCGCGGTCGGTTACGCTTGGCGCATGTTGTTCGACACGAACGGTTTGATTAACGGCGCGCTCCTTTCGCTCGGCTTGATTAAAGAATCCATTCAATGGCTGGCGGAACCCGCGTTGACGCTGCCGATTGCGATGGCGTTGACGATTTGGCTGGGCCTGGGCTATTACATGATGATTTTCTTGGCGGGCTTGCAAAACATTCCGGAAGAATTATATGACGCCGCCTTGATTGACGGCTGCAATGGAATCCAAAAACATTGGTATGTCAGCGTGCCGGGCTTGCGTCCGCAAATCACTTTTGTCGCGGTCATCTCGGCGCTCGCGGCATTGGAAGTGTTTAATGAAATTTACACGCTCACGGGCGGACTGGGCGGCATCCTCAACAGCGGCGTGACGATGGTCTTTTATCTGTGGAAGCAGGCGTTTAAATTGCAGCACGCGGGTTACGCGTCAGCGATCGCGATGGCGCTGCTCGTCATCACCCTGCTCTTTTCCATCGTCAACATTCGCTCGCTGGAGCGCGGAACGGAGCAAGAATAATGACCGCAGCGCAAACCCCCGCGGTTGCGGCGCGACGCCGCAACCGGCAGCGTCATATCGCGGAAACGCTTTTTTGGTATGTCCTCTTGCTGTTCATCGCCGCCATCACTATTCTGCCGCTGGCATGGACGCTGCTTACTTCGCTCAAAGGACCGCACGACGCGATTTTTTCCGTGCCGCCGCAGCTGCTTCCGCAAGACCCGACACTCGACAATTATGCGCGCGTATGGAAACAATTGCCTGTCGGTAATTTTTTTCTCAACAGCATTGTGGTCGCGATCGCGACGACGACGCTGAATGTTTTGCTGACCGCGCTCGCCGCATATCCCTTCGCGAAAATGAAATTTCGCGGACGCGATACGATTTTTTACTTGTTGCTCGCGACCTTTATTGTGCCGCCGCAGTTGACGTACATTCCCGGTTTTGTGTTGGCGCGCAATGTGTTTCAATATTACGATACCCTAGTGGCGCTGGTTTTTCCAAATCTCGCCACCGTGTTCAATATCTTTTTATTGCGCCAAGCGTTTCGCGGCGTGCCGAACGATTTGATTGACGCCGCGAAAATGGACGGCGCGAGCGAGCTGCGGATTTGGTGGCAAATCCTTTTGCCCGTGATTCGACCGTCTCTCGCCACCGCCGCTATCATCACTTTTGTCACTTCGTGGAATGACTTTTTATGGCCCTCGTTGATGCTGCCGACGATGACAAACAAGACGCTGCCCGTCGGTCTCGCCGCGTTGCAAGGCATGTTCGCGTCCGATTTGCGCGCGACCGCCGCCGGCATTGTCATGACGATTATTCCGATTCTGATTTTGTTTATTATCCTCCAGCGTCAATTCGTGCGCGGCATGACCGGCGCGGTCAAGGGATAAAACAAAAACGCCGCGCGGACATCGCGCGGCGTTTTATTTTGCGAAAAACAAGTTAGCCCTGATAGGATTGCGTTTGGCTCTGTTGGCGGCGCGTCATGTCCAAACCACGCGCCGCGGCGTGAACCTTTATTTTTTCCTCGTCAAGCGTCGTCAATTCGCCGTGACGCAAAAGCGCCTTGCCGTCCACAATCACATACGCCACATCGTCCGCGCGCGCGGCATATAAAACATTCGCCGCGAGGTCGTGACGCGGGACGAGCTGCGGTTTGTCCATATCCAACAAAATCAAATCCGCGTCCGCGCCTACCCGCATCCAAGCTGTATCGCACGACGCGTGAGGAGGAGTTTCGTTTGCTCGTCGTAACGACAAGTTGGGAACGCGCGCAAGTGATTCGCCGCGTGGCGCATGAACTTGCAAGACAACGCGCCGCGCGTCTCCTGCCGATGCGGATTACCACATTCGACTTGCTCGATACACAAGGCATCGCAAAACCCATCTGGCGCAAAGTGGACACTTGGGAACGCGCGTGTTGCATCTGATTGTTGTTGGGGCAAAGCATTTGCATTCGCGTCAGTGAAACTGATTCGTTGTTTCTGCAAATGCTTTGCCCCTACGATTGCTCTACGCCGCGCTCAAAATCGCTGTCTCATTTTTGCGCCGCGCGTTTCCCGAAGGACGCGTGTTGTTTGAATCATTGGAAACATACTTGTGGATTCCCGCCGCGCTCTTGGCGTTGATGCTGTCAACGCTGATTGCGCGAATGACAAACTAAAAATGGAACGATTACCTGTTGGCGTAACTTTGCCCAAGAGCGCGTTCGAGGTGAGTATCGCGTTTGATGAACATCTCAAGAACGCAAGCGCCAACAACCTGCTGCCGATTTCAACGGGCTTTGCGGAACTGGATGAAATTCTCGGCGGTGGATTGCATCCCGAATCCCTGATGCTCGTTGGCGGACCGCCGGGGGTTGGGAAAACAATTTTCGTCATGCAAGCCGCGCGCAACATTGCGGCGAGTGGGGAGGCGATTGCGTGGGTGGTCTGCTTTGAACACGGCAAAGTGTATTTGTATCAACGTTTGTTGTGCATGGAAAGCACGCTGGGTGGAGACATCGAGAACGCGATTACGTTGAATGAAATTCGCGCGGTGTTGGAAAGCGAAAACGCGAGTTTTGAAAAATTTGGCGATGGCGCATCACGTTCCAATCGTCGCCGTCGCCGCGTCCGATGCCGAAGGATTGAAAAATGAACGCGCGCGCTTTCAAGATTTGTGGGGTGGTTCGAGTGTGCAGTACGAGCCGGATGCGGCAGTGATGTTGAATCGAGGCAAGAGCGAAAACGAGGTTGTGATGGCGGTGGAGAAGAATCGGATGGGCGCAGTGAACAAATCAATTATTTTCCAACTTGGCGGCGTAAATTTTCTTTTGACCGCCGTACCCCTCTTGAAAAATGTTTGAAGTGGGGCTATAAATGATGCGAGAGTTGAATAAAATGAACTGACTTGAGTTTTGTCAAAGTTTAGTGGAGCATTGATTGGACAAGTCCATGCCGACCCTTGTTAAAGCTTTTTGCTCTAATCGAATCGTTTCGCCGTCGAGAACGCGCCGCCCACAACCAGAGTAAGTGTTGTGCGGAAAGGCGCGTTTTATTTTTTCCATCTTGCATTGTGTCGTCTCAGAGCGCATTTGAATATTCCTACTTGGTAGAATAGGGGTTGCCAAACACACCTATCCCAACCAAGTAGGAGTCACTATTGTCGCCGCAAATCAAAT
>JAJTXZ010000073.1 GCA_021463195.1 Anaerolineae bacterium | reverse complement strand
AAATGAATTGTGGCGTTTGAGCGCAGGCGTCATCAACGGCACGATTACGCCGCAAGACGCGGGCAAAGAAGCGCAAGCCGGTCTCGATAAATGGTACAAGCCACAATAAGTCTGCGCGCGCGTTAAAGGTAAAATTTTCCGCGGCATTCAGAGTCATTCATCTGTTGTATACTGTAGCCCTCTCGCCGATTAAAATGTCGGCGAGAGGGTCAATTTTAGAAAGGAGTCGCATGTCCACGACGCAACCGCCCCGCGCCGCCAGGTCCAAAGCTTTCCCCTTTCATATCCTGGTCTTTCTCGCGCCTGCCGTCATTGTATACACAGTGTTTATGATTCTGCCGCTGATTGATTCGCTGCGCCTTTCGCTGTACACCACTACGGCGGACCACGCCGAAGTATTCAACGGTTTGAACAATTACATTACGCTCGTCACCGACCCGCAGTGGTCGAGCGCGTTCCAAAACGCGTTTTGGAACAATGTGAAATTTTTTATCATTCACATGGTCGTGCAAAATTCGGTCGGGCTTTTGTTGGCGTCGCTGCTCGTCGCGGGCGGTCGCGCGCGCAGTATATATCGCACGCTGATTTTTTCGCCGACAGTTTTATCCGTCGTCATTATCGGTTTCATCTGGAATTTGATTCTCAGTCCGCTGTGGGGCATCGGCCAGAGTTTGCTCAAAGTGATTGGCTTGGGTTTCCTTTATGCGCCGTGGTTGGGGCGCGCGGAAACCGCGCTGACTACGCTTTCGTTAATTTCGGTGTGGCAATTCATCGGCATTCCGATGCTCCTCTTTTACGTCGCGCTGTTGGGCATTCCCGAAGAATTGCTCGAAGCCGCGCGCGTGGATGGCGCGAACGGCTGGACCGTGTTTTGGCGCATCAAGTTTCCGCTCATCCTGCCTACCGTCGGCATTGTCGGCATTCTCACCTTTGTTGGGAATTTCAACGCGTTCGATTTGATTTACACTGTCAAAGGCGCGCAGGCAGGTCCGCAATTCGCCACCGACATCATGGGCACATTCTTTTACCGCACATTTTTCGGCGCGCAGCTGCAGCTTGGCAATCCCACGATGGGCGCAACTGTCGCGGGCATGATGCTGCTGATTATTTTGGCAGGCGTAATTGTTTATCTCTTTTTCTGGCAGCGTCGCGTTACGACGTACGATTTATAAAGGGAGCCAACCATGACAACCGCTGCGTCTACGCCAAAACATTCTCATTCGTTGCGCTGGCTCGAACGCCTCGCGCCGCATCTCGTGTTAATCGCGTATTGCGCCCTCGCGCTCTTTCCCGTCATTCTCATCGTCATGAATTCCTTCAAGAGCCGCGACGGCATCTTTAGCGCGCCGTTCCTGCCGCCGACAGCGGAAACATTCAGTCTCATCGGCTATCAGACAGTGTTCGGACGCGCGAATTTTCCAAACTATTTTTTGAACAGTTTCATCGTCACCGGCGTCTCGCTGCTCTTGATTCTCTTTTTTGGTTCGATGGCGGCATTCGCCTTGTCGCAATATCATTTTCGCGGCGATGTCCTGATTGGCATTTTTCTCACGCTCGGCATCATGGTGCCGATTCGTTTAGGCACCATCGGCATCTTGCGCCTCGTCGTTTCGTTAAATCTGGCGAATACACTCGTCGCGCTGATTCTGGTGTACGTCGCGCAAGGGCTGCCGCTGACGATTTTTATTCTCGCGCAATTTTATCGGCAGATTCCGCGCGACTTGACCGACGCCGCGAGCATTGACGGCGCGAGCGAATATCGCATCTATTGGCTGCTCACTCCGCTCGTCCGCCCCGCCATTGGCGCGATTGGCATCTTTACAATGATTCCGGTTTGGAATGATTTATGGTTTCCGCTCATCCTCGCGCCGAGCGACAAAACCGCGACGGTCACGCTCGGCACGCAGCAATTTCTCGGTCAATTCGTCAGCGATTGGAATGCGGTGCTTGCCGCGCTCACGCTGGCGATGGTGCCGATTTTGCTATTGTACATTTTATTCTCGCGGCAAATGGTAAAAAGCGTGACGGCGGGCGCCGTCAAATAAGAGCGGCATTATGCGTATTGGAATCATTGGCGCGGGTTCAATGGGCGCGATTCACGCCGAAAGCTGGCAAGCGACGCCTGCCTCGCTCGCGGGCTTTTTCGCGGAATCATCCAATGAAGCGACGCGCCTCGCGGCGAAATACAACGCGCGCGTCTATGAAAATTACGCGGCGTTATTGAACGATGTGGATGTCGTGGACATTTGCGCGCCGACGCATTTGCATTATGAATTCGCGCGCCAAGCCGCCGCCGCGCGCAAACATATCATTTGCGAAAAACCGCTCGCGCGCACGTTGGAACAAGGCCGCGCCATGTTGGACGCGTGCCGCGCCGCGAACGTAAAATTATTTGTCGCGCACGTCGTCCGTTTTTTCCCTCAATACGCGCGCGCCAAACAAAACGTCGCCGCCGGCAATATCGGAACGCCGGCAATTATTCGGCTCGCGCGTCAAGCGTATCGGCCCAAAAAAGCGCGCGATAACTGGTTTTTCGATTTTGAAAAATCGGGTGGGATGCTCCTCGATTTGATGATTCACGATTTCGATTACGCGCGTTGGCTGGCGGGCGAGGTTGAAACGGTATTCGCCAAAAGCGTCGCCGCCGAAAATCTTGACGCGCCGCTTGATTTTGGGTTGGCGTTTTTGAAACACGCTAACGGCGCGTTGTCGCACATCACCGGCGCGTGGGCTTTTCCGCCGCCCGCTTTTCGCACCGACATCGAAATCGCGGGCGACGCAGGTTTGATTGAATGGAAATCCGCCGACACCGCGCCGCTCGAATTTTTTCTCCATCAGCGCGATGGCGCATCCGCCGATGTCGGTCTGCCTGAAAGCCCATTGAGCGAAAGTCCATACACGACTCAGCTCAAAGAATTTTACAACGCGCTGGTCAACGATACGCCCACGCGCGTCACGGCGGAGGATGGCTTTGCCGCGCTGCAAATCGCGCTTGCCGCGATTGAATCGGCGCGGACGGGCAAACCGATTTCACTCGCGGAGGCGCGCGCGTGAAAATCGGCATCCTCAGTTTCGCGCATCTGCACGCCGAAGCGTACATTCAAAACCTGCGCGCAATGCCTGACGTAGAATTGCTTGGCATCGCCGACGATGATGCCGCGCGCGGACAGCATTTCGCCCGCGTTTTCAACGCGCGCTATTTTGATTCCTACGACGCGCTCTTGGCGGCGCGCCCCAACGCGGTGTTGGTGTGCAGCGAAAACAGCAACCATCGCGCGCTGGTCGAAATGGCGGCGGCGGCGCGCGTCAACGTGTTGTGCGAAAAACCGCTCGCTACCACGCTCGCCGACGCGCGCGCCATGCTTGAGGCGTGCGAACGCGCGCAAGTGAAATTGATGACCGCCTTTCCGATGCGTTTCAGCGCGCCGCTCACGCAAATCAAAGCGCAGCTCGACGCGAATGAATTTGGACGCATCTATGCGTTCAACGCGACGAATCAGGGTCAAGCGCCGTTACAGCAGCGCGCGTGGTTTGTGGACAAGGACCTCGCGGGCGGCGGCGCGGTGATGGACCACACCGTTCATCTCGCCGATGTATTGCGCTGGTATTTGCGGAGCGAGGTGGTGGAAGTTTTCGCGCAGACGAATCGCATTTTATACGCCAATGAAATCGCGGATGCGCGCGTGGAAACAGGCGGCTTGCTCATGCTCACCTTTGCGAATGGCGTCTTTGCGACGATTGATTGCAGTTGGAGCAAACCGCCGTACTATCCGACCTGGGGCGGACTGACCTTTGAAATGATTAGCGCGCGCGGCGTTGCGCTGGTGGATGCGTTCAAACAAAATTTGACGCTGTACCGTCACGCCACTCAACGCGCCGCGTGGGATTTTTGGGGTTCGGACGCGAATCAATCTATGCTCGACGAATTTGTCGCCGCCATACGCGCGGAGCGTTCGCCGCGCGTCACAGGATACGATGGCTTGCGCGCGTTGGAAATCGCGCTGGCAGCATACGAATCCGCCGCGCAAGGCAAAACAGTGCGGTTATAAAAGACTTGTGGCTAATAGGCCGCGCGTGACCGCACGCGCTTAAAAGGGGTTGGATGTTTGTAAAAGCGAACGCGGCGCAATGCGTAGGTTGTTTGCTCGGCGGCGCGATAGGCGATGCGCTCGGCGCGCCGATTGAATTTTTGACGCTCGCGCAAATCCGAGAACGTTTTGGCGAGCGCGGCGTGACGCGTTATGTCGAATTTGCCGACGGCGCAGGTCAATTTACGGATGATACGCAAATGACCCTGTTCACCGCCGAAGGATTATTGCGCGCGGGAAATCGCGCGAGGCAAAGAGGCATTTACGGCGCGCGGCAGGTCATTGTTTATCAAGCGTATTTGCGCTGGTTGCATACGCAAGGTGAAACTTGCGTCAAGCCGCCGCCGCAAGGATGGGGCGTTTACGATGTCACGCGCGGTTGGTTGATTCATCAAAAAGGTTTGTTTGTGCGCCGCGCGCCGGGCAATACCTGCTTGGGCGCTTTGCGCAGCGGGCGAGCTGGGACGATTGCGGCGCCGCTGAATCAGAGCAAGGGCTGCGGCGGCATCATGCGCGTCGCGCCTGTGGCGCTCATGTATGCGACAGAGCCGACGCGCGCGTTTGAAATCGGCTGCGAAACCGCCGCCTTGACGCATGGGCATCCGAGCGGATATTTGGCGGCGGGATGTTTGGCGAGCGCATTGGCATTTTTGGTCCAAGGCGAATCTTTGCCGCAAGCGATTCAAGCGACGCGCGCGATCTTGCGCCAATGGGAGCATCATCAGGAATGCCTTGCTGCGATAGACCGAGCGCTCGCATTATACGAGACGACGCCGCCGACAGCCGAAAGCATCGAGACATTGGGCGGCGCGTGGGTTGGCGAAGAAACCTTGTCCATCGCGTTCTACTGCGCCTTGCATTTTCAAAATGATTTTCGTCAAGGCATCCTCGCCGCCGTCAATCACAGTGGCGATTGCGACAGTACCGGCGCAGTGACCGGCAATATTCTGGGTTTGATAAAGCCCGCGCAGCTTCCGACGGAATGGATTGACCGTCTTGAATTGGCAAATGTTGTGCGCGAAATCGCGCTGGATTTAGCCAATGGTTTTCAAGGCGCGGACGCCGAGGCGGAAGCGGCGTGGATGGAAAAATATCCGCCGTATTAAGCGCCTTGCAAGGCAGTTGATTCGATAAAAAAATTTTTTTCACGCGCGCCGCCGCGCGATTTTATTTCGCCGAAATATTATTTGAACCGGCTCTATTGAGCGCATATGTATTCTATCGAAACCGTACCGAAAATTGTTGTTCCGCATTTGACGCATGAACTCGCTTTGGACGACGCTGCCGCGTGGCGCGCGCTGCCCGCGCTGGATGCGCTCTTTCTCGCCGATGGCAGTCGCCCCGCCGCGCAGCAAACGCGTGTGCGCGTAGGTTATGACGCTAACGCGTTGTATGCGCGTTTCGATTGCGACGACCGCGATATTTGGGGCACGTACACGCAGCGCGACGAACCGCTTTATGAGCAAGAAGCGGTCGAATTATTTATCGCGCCCGGCGCCGCGGACCCGCGCGAATATTTTGAATTTCAAATTTCGCCGAATGGCGTTTTGTTCGACGCGATAATTTCCAATCCCACCGCGCGGCGCGATACGTTGCAAACAGACCCAAGTTGGCAGTGTCCCGGCATACGCTGGATGGCGCGTCGCGATGACGCGCATCGAGTGTGGTGGGGCGCGCTCGCGCTGCCATGGGTGAGCATTACACATGACGGCAAAATCCCGCCCGTCTGTCGCGCGAATTTTTATCGTATCGAGCGCCCGCATGACAGCGCGGTCGAATACAGTTGTTGGGCGCCGACGTTCACCGAGCCAGCCGATTTTCACAAGCCCGCGCGGTTTGGCTTTTTAGAATTCGCGGCGGCATAAACATTGCAAGATCGAAACGATACAATTTTCCAAAACCCCTTGTCAAGCGCGTGAAAAAGACGTATAACAACATACGCAAGCAAACTCGCTGACCGCTCGGGCGGAAACGAGACGCTCTCGCGCGAGGCGTGTCTTTTTGCGAACCGCAGGGTCTTGCAAAAGACACGCTTTTTTTTCGCTCCTACATTGTCGCCGTCACATTGCCATATTCTTTGGAGATAAGTATGGCCGTCCCCAAAACAAAACCCGCCACGCGAAAATCGAAAACGCAATCCAAGCGCGTCGCGCCCAAACGCGTCGCCAACAAAACATCCGCCAAAAAATCCGCTGCGCCCGGCACGCTTTCCATCGAAGCCGCCGCGCCCGCGCCGGGCATCCCGCCGCACATTCTCGTGTTCATCCCCGGCTTTATGGGCAGCCAACTGCGCGACCGCGTGACCGGCGAAATCGTGTGGCTCGATTTCTCCAAGATTCCGTTGAATCCGCTCGAATGGGGCGCGTGGCTTGATGACTTGTTTAAAAAAATGGATTTCGCGAACGACCGCCTTGAACCTGCCGACATTATTCAAGATGTTTTGTTTTTGCCGCCGTTAGTCAAGCAAGAACAATACAGTCGCTTGCTGACATTGCTCAAGCGCTGGGATTATCGCGTTAATCCGCAAAGCGGAACGCAAGCGCAACGTCTCGCCTTTACATTCACTTACGATTGGCGGCAAAACAATCGCGTCTCGGGCAAAAAATTGGCGGACGCGGTGCGCGCATGGCACGCGCAATATCCGGAACATCAAATCTGGTTGATGGGCCACAGCAACGGCGGCATTGTGGCGCGTTGGTGCATCGAAAAAGAGGGCGGCGCGGAAATCGTGAATCGTTTGATTCTATTGGCGTCGCCGTGGGATGGCGCGGCAAAAGGTTTGTACGCGCTGCTCAACGGATTCGATACTTTTTTGCGTTGGGGTTTCGACCCCGCGCGCATCGGCGAGCGCACGCGCGCGACGCTGCGCGGCTTTCCCAATATTTATGCGCTCTTGCCTCAAGCGCGCCCTTTTGTCACTGACAGCGACAATAAACCGCTCGATCCCTTTGACGGCGATAAATGGCTGCATATGCCCGAATTGTATTCGCTGCTGGCGGACGGCAAAGCGTTCAATCAAGAGCTCGGCAATCATTTGAGCGTCGAAACGCTCGCGTTCTTTGGACGCAAATTAAAAACGACGACCGGCGCGCGCGTGACATTGGGCGCGCACGCGAATTGGGATGGCATCGAATTTTTGTCAAGCGACTGGGGCGATGGCACTGTGCCTGAATACAGCGCCAGTTATCCGCACGCGCAGCAAAATATTCCCGTTGTCGCCGAACACGGCAGCGTCTATGCCAATTCCGCGCTGCAAGAAATTTTGCGCTGGGAATTGTTGGACAAGTACACCGGCGCGCAGACGCGCGCCGCGCTCATGACCGACCGCTATCACATTGAATTCAATCCCGATAAAAACGCGTACCGTCCCGGCGAAACGATTTCGATTACAGCATCCGTGACGCAGAACGAAAATCAACAGGCCGCCGCCGCCGCGGCCATTTTCGCGGAATTGAGTTGGGTGCAGGCGCTGCCCGGTTCCGCCGAAATCGCCGCGCCCAAAAAATTGCCCGCTACGCAGCTGTTGCGACGCGCGTCGGGACAATTCGACGGGCAACTCGTCGCGCCCGCGCCGGAAGGATATTATCGCTTGAACGGCATTGTGATGCTGCCCGGCGAAACCGAATTGTCGTTGGACGAAATTATTTCGGTCGAAAACATGCCTTGAGGCGAACGCATATGAGCGATGCCCTTACGCGCAGCGTGGAATCCATTCCCGACGCCGAGACGGCGCCCGAATCGCCGGGACGCAATCTTGTCGCCGTCATTGGCATTGACGCGTACGCGTACTGGCCCAAATTACGCAACGCCGTCAGCGACGCGTTGGGCGTGCAAAAACTCTTTGTCGAAAAATTCGGCTTTAGCATGCCGTTCCCCCCGTTGTTAAACGCGGACGCGACGCTCGACAATATCGCGACATTGGTCACTGACCAGTTGGCAAACACGCTGCAACCGCGCGACAATTTGATTCTGTTTTACGCAGGGCACGGCCACACGCGCGTCAGTCAAATCGGCGCGCGCCAACTCGAGAGCGGTTATCTGATTCCCGTTGACGCCAAATTGGAAAACTGGGCGGATAAAATTCGCACCGACGATTTTTTAAAAGATGTGAGCGAACTGCCCGCGCGGCATGTGCTGCTCATCCTTGACGCGTGCCGCAGCGGTTTCGCGTTGAGCGGCATGAACGCTTTTCGTAGCGCGGTGACTTTTCAAGAAACGCTCGCGCGCAATCTCAGCCGCAACGTCATTTCCTCCGCGCGCCGCGATGAAGACGCGTTGGACAGCGGCCCGCTGCCGCAGCACTCGCTTTTCACCGGCACGCTCATCGAAGGTTTGAATTGGGGCGCGGCGGATTTGGACCGCAACGGTTTGGTCACGGCATACGAATTGGGCTTGTATTTGCAGCAGCGCGTCGGACAAGCGTCCGATTCCAAACAGACGCCTGATTTTGGCTCATTTCATTTGGACGAACGCGGCGAACTCGTCATTTCGCTGCGCGATGACACCTTTGATGCGGTCAAGACGCGCGCGTTTGTCGCCATGCTCAATCACGATGTCAACGCGTTGACGCCACTGACGCAGCAGTTGGCGGCGCAGCGTCCCGACGCGGTAGAGACATTGTATTTTCAATTTCGCTTGCGGTTCATGCAAAACGATTATGACGGCGCCATCACTCTGTTGAATCGGTTGAATGGCATGGATTTTGACGAGGGCATGATTCCGCTAACGCGCGCCGATGTGGACGCATTGAGCGCGCAGCTGCCGTATTGGAAACCGCTGCTCGAATTGGCGCCGACGACGCTGCCGACGCAACTCGCGTTAGAAATCGAGAATTCGTCACACGCGTTTGAAACCGCGCCGCGCGTCGCGTTAGACATCGGCCAAGTGTATCAAATCCATGACGGCGCTGTCGCTCGCTACGCGGTCAAGAACACCAGCGGCGCGCGCGCGCATTTGTATTTCATCACCATCACGCCGCACGGGCGCATGATTGTCGGACCGTTGCTGGAGGATGACACGGCGCGCATTGAAGGTCTCGCGTCCGGCGCGACGGGAACCGGCCAAAAATTCAGCGTCAAAGGTTTGCCGAGCGTTATCGAAAATCGCATTGTGTATGCGCCGCAGCGCGTTTCAAAATTGCTTTTCCCTGCCATCGTCGCCGCGCGCGGTCTGGATGTCATTTCGCCAGAAATGCTGGTCGCGGTCCAAATGCAGTCCGTGTTGTATCAAATCGTTTCGTCTGTGTCGGATTCGCCGCTGGACGCGCTGACGATTCGGAACGCGTACGGCAATCTGGTGTTGAGCGCGGAAGAATCGAACAGCGCAACCGAAACCGACGCAGACAATTAAATCCAGCGGCATTCCGCCGCGCAAATCAGCAACATGAATGATCCAACCCGACGCGCGGAATTGTTCGCGCTGCTCATCGGCATTGATTACTATCGCGGCAATCAGCTGTCCGATGGCGTGCGTTACGCGCCGCTGCGCGGCTGCGTGAATGATATCGCGGGCGTGGAAAAATTTTTGCGCGCGCGCTTGCAACTTGACGACGCGCATATTTTCAAATTGACCGCGACCGATGCGGGCATCGCGGCGCTCGAACCGCCCGAAAAAACGCCGACGCGCAAAAATATTATCGCCGCGTTCGACACGGTGACGAATCAAGCGCGCGCGGGCGATCAGATTTACATTCATTACGCGGGCCACGGGGGCCGCGCGGCGACGGTTTTTCCCGAGCTCAAAGGCGCGGATGGGTTGGATGAAAGCATTGTGCCGATGGATATTGACGCGCCCGATGGCAATTACGTGCGCGATTTGGAAATGGCGACGCTGCTGCAGCGCATGGTGGACAAAGCGCTCGTCGTTTTTTTTGCGCTCGATGCGTGTCATTCCGGCGGCGCGACGCGCGGCAATCCGAACGCGCGCGTTCGCACCGCGCAAAATCAACAGATTGATTACGCGCCGCGTCCGCTTGATAATCGCGTCGGCACGCCGCAGGAATTGCAAGCGCAGTGGCGCGCCGCGCGCGCGGCGCAGACGCGCGGCGTCCAAGCCATCAGCGGTTGGCTGCCCGAACCGAACGGTTACGTTTTGCTCGCCGCGTGCCGCGCGAACGAATTGGCGAGCGAGGATGAATTTGACGGCAAAGCGCACGGCGCGCTGACTTTTTGGCTGCTCGACGCGCTGCAAAACCTCACGCCCGAAACGACGTACGCGCAGCTGCATCAACGTTTGGTCGGCAAAGTGCATACGCGTTTTGTTTCGCAGACGCCGCAACTCGAAGGTGAAATGACGCGCCGCGTGTTTGGCAGCGAGCGTCTCGCGGCGCGTCCGTCGCTTTATGTGTTGGCGTACGACGCCGCGACCAAGCAAGCGCGCATCAACGTCGGACAAGCGGGTTTGGCGGAGGTTGGCGCGACGCTGGCGCTTTATCCCAACGATGCGCGCGATTTTAGCGCGGTGCAAGCGCGTCTCGCGCTCGCGCAGCTTATCGAGCTTGGCGCCAGCGATTCGCTTGCGACGGTCACGGAAATTTTTGACGCGGCGAAACCGCCTGACGCGGGTTCGCAGGCGCTTGTGCTGAACACGGGGCGTTTGGATTTGATACGCCGCGTCGCGTGGGTGACGCGCGACGACTTGGCGCCAACCATTCCGCAAGCCGACGCGCTGCGCGCGCTCGCGGACGCGTTAACTGCCGCGCAGGCGCGGCACGCTCAAAACGGCGAGATGTGTTGGGTGGAACACGCGGCGGAAAATAGTTCGCCCGATTATCAAGTCGCCGTCAACGCGCGCGGCGAATATGAAATCGGCGACGCGGTCGGGACGCCGTTTCCGAATATGCTGCCGCCGCTGCGCTGCGCCGAACCCGACGCGGCGGCGGAAACGCTGCGGCGGTTGGAACATTTGGCGCGCTATCATGCGATTTTGGCGCTCGAAAACAACGATCAAATTTCGCCGCTCGCGGATAAATTGGTCGCGCAAATTTTATTGCCGCCGCCGACGTGGCAGCGCGGCAATAAAATTGACTTTGCCGCGTGCGCGCCATTATCGGCGCAGGCGGCGCTGCCATTGGACGCGTTTGCCATTTTGCGGCTCGTCAACACCTCGCGCTTTGTTTTGAATTTTGCGGTGTTGGACCTCGCGCCCGATTGGAGCGTGACGCAATTTTTGCCCGGTGAAAATCAGGCGATGGCGACGTTGGAACCGGGCAGGATGCTGTATCAATTTTTTCGCGCGCGGCTGCCGGACGGTATCGCGTCGGGCGCCGAGACATTTAAAATTATCGCCACAACCGAAGCGGGCAATTTTCGTTGGCTCGAATTGGGCGCGCTGGGCATGGGTCCGCGCGGCACGCGCGGCGCGCAAGCGCCGCGCACGGCATTGGACGTTTTGTTGGCAAGCGTTGCCTTTCCCGCGTCGCGCGGCGCGCCCATCGCGCGCGCGGCGAATCAGGCGTGGACGACGACGCAAATTCAATTTACGATGCGGCGTTAAGGAGAGCGCATTATGCTGGTCACGCCTTTTGGCATCAACTATACGACGCGTGAAATTTTGCTCGAGCCGCTTCAGGATACTGAATTGGGGCAGGCGCTGCTCGATGCGTATGCGAGCAATCGCGCCGACCTTGCGGACTTGGGCAAAGCGCAGCGCGGCGCGACGGCGCGCGGCGAACAACAACGCGCGACGCGTGATTTGGGCGATCCGCGTTCGGCGGGCTGGACGGTTTTGTTGAACCAAAAAGACCCCAACCGCGCCGCATTGCTCGAAGCGATTCAGCCCTTGGCGAAACAGCGCGGCTGGAACGGCGAACCGTTATATTACAATGGCGAAAAACCGTACGAATGGTACGATTGGGTGAACAACAATTATTCGCCGCTCAATGCCGAGCGTCCATTTTATATTTTGATTCTCGGCGGGCCCAAGCAAACGCCGTTTCTATTTCAGTCGTTTCTGGCGACGGTCGCGGCGGTCGGGCGTTTGGATTTGGATACGCCGGACGACGTGCGCGCGTATGCGGAAAAAATCGCGCGATTTGAAAAGGCGGACGCGCCGCTAAATAAACGCCAAGCGATTTTTTTCGCGACGAATCACGGCAAGAATGCGCAAGGCGTTTATGACCCGACGTACTATAGTCACTATCATTTGGCGGCGCCGTTGGCGCAGCAAGCGCAGGATACGCACAAGGTGCCGGTGAAAACATTGTTCGCGCAAGACGCGACCAAGGCGAATTTGGCTGCCGCGCTGCAAGACGCGCAGCCGGCGCTGGTGTTCACGGCGAGTCATGGTCTCGGCGCGCCCAACGAAACATTAGAACGTCAAATGCTTTTGAATGGCGCGCTGGTTTGTCAGGACGCGCCGAGCGCTGACGATGACGCCTGGTTATTTGGCGCGTGGGATGTGCCGACGAAAAAAGCGTTTTTAGAAGGCGCGCTTTTTTTTCAATTCGCGTGTTTCGGTTATGGCACGCCCGCGCAAAGCGATTTCGCGCATTGGGACGCGCGCGTGGGGCGCGCGGTAAATGCCAAGCAAGATTTTGTCGCCGCGCTGCCGAAAAAATTATTGGCGCATCCGCGCGGCCCCATCGGTTTTGTCGGACATCTTGACATTGCGCTGCTGCACGGGTTTGAAGACCCGAATGATCCCGGCACAGCCCAAGACCCGTGGCATGTGCGCGTATCGCCGTTCAGCAACGCGATGCGCCTTTTGCTCCAAGTAAATCCCGTCGGACTTGCGCTGCGCGCAATGAACGAACGGTACAATCAACTCAATCAAAATCTCACGACGTTTTTTGACAAAGTTCAGCGCCGCGAAATTAAAGCGGACGCCAAGTTGCAAAGTATTCTGGTAGACACCTTTTTGTCGCGCAGCGACGCGCAGAATTATTTGATTTTTGGCGATCCCGCCGCGCATGCGCGTTTACCGGACAGCTGAAGCGAGAAGCGATGCCCAAACCTAAAACCGAATCCGCCCCGCGCGCCAAAACCGCCGCGCCGCGCAAAACCAAAGCCGCGCGTTCTTCCGCGCGCGCGAAAAAGACAGCCGCGACGATAGTTACGCCAACCGTCGCGGCGGCGCCCGTCGTCACATACAGCTATGCGACGGATGTAGCGCGCGCCAGTCACGCCGCGTCGGCGATGCCCGCGCTCGAATTGTTTGAAAATCAAGCGGCGCCGGCGCCTGCCGTCGCAGTCGCATTTGTGACCTTTCCCGGTTTGGATGATGCGCAGAAAAAATTATCCGAAACGCTAAAAGGTTTTATGGAGCGTGTCGGCGGCGCCATCAATGAAGCCGCGACGCTCAAAGTGAAAACGTATGTGAGCGATGACATCGAAGGGATCAGACTGAACGCGCAGGGAGAAATGGAAGGCGATTTGCGTTTACGCGCCATGACCTCGATTGATTTGGACGGCGATATCGTCGCGGTGATTCCGATACGTCCTGATGGCATGGACGAAACGTTATGGGCGGCGCACGTGGATATGGTGCAGCAAGCCCAAGCCAACCGCGCCGAATTGGTAAAGCTTGCTATCTCGACGGTATCGGGTTTGATTACGGCAATCAAGCCGGGTTGAGCGCGTATGGCGACGTTTCAGTTGGTCGAGCGCGATAGCGTGATGCCGCCGGATGTGTTTGGCGTGTGGCAAACCGCGCGCGCGTCTAGCGCGTTCGCGGCGCCGACGCGCGCGGAAATTCCGCGATGGCAAATTGCGGCGAACGCGTCGCCGCCAGAAACCGCGCGCGCGTTTATGACATTGCATACGAGTCTGCAAGCGACGGACGGCGCGCTGCGCTTGGCGCAAACGCGTTTGCGCGATTTCGCGCGCGTGCAGCAAACGCTGCCGCTGCAATACAGCGCGGCTGCCTTTGCGACTGCGCCGCAGCCCGAAGCGGCATTGAATAGTTTGTTGTTGTCCGCGGCGAATAACGCCGCATTCGGTTGGACCGACCAAATCGGCGAATGGAAACAAGCGATTGATGAATTCAGCGCGTTCACTAAACAGATTCAACAACATGCGATGAATTACGCGATGGTGGATACGCGTGTTGACGATGCGCGCATCGGCATGACGCGCGTGACGTGGGGTGGCGATTTTGAATCGGCGGTGACGGCGCAAGCGAACGCGGTGCATGCGGCGGCATTGCGCGCGACGTTATTATCGCGGCAGCAGTTACTGCGCCAATTCGCGACCGTTGTGCGCGGCGCGGGCGAATTGGCGGGGCTGGCGTTGATTGCGGCGAATCCGGTGTTGGCGTTGCCCGCCGCGCTGCGCTTTTTGAAATTGTTGTTTGATGAAATTCGTAAATCCCAAAACGCATAGCGGCGCGCTGGCGCGCCCGATTTTCAGGAGGTGAACGAATGGCAGAATCGTGGGAAATTTCTATCAAGAATACCGCGCAGAAACTCGCGGACGCGCTGCAAGACGCGGCGACGTTGACGGTGAAAACCGAATATGTGGAAGCGGCCGCGGCGGGCGGCGGGCAAGCCACGCCGATTGCGCTGACGACCGAAATTCATTTGGATGCGGACAGTCTCAATTCGGTGCCGGTCACGCGCGTCGAAGGCGTTGGCTTGCAGGTGAATCAGGATTTGTATCAAATTCACGCGAGTAATGTGCAGGCGGCGACAGAATATCGTTTGCGAATTTTGACTGCGCTGCTCGACGCGGTGCAGTCGCAACTGCGTTAAATGCGCGCAAGCTAAAAAAAAGCCGTCGCGAATTTTCGCGACGGCTTTTTTGTTTGCATTTGAATCTGTTACGGCAGGCGATTGAACCACATCAACGAGAGGAAACCGGCAAGCAGTGACAACAGGACGGCGATGCCGGTGACGTACGCGGTGATTTCGGTTTTTTCGGTTTTTAACACCAGATTGGTGGAAAGATTTTCGTAAATTTTTACGAGGTCGGCTTCGGTCTGCGCGTTGTAATATTCGCCGCCGGTTATTTCCGAAATGGCGCGCAGGGTTTGTTCGTCCAGCCGTGTGCGAATGGCGCGTCCTTGAATGCGGACGACGGCGCCCTCTTCGCTGCCGATGCCAACGGTATAGACGCGGATGCCGCGGTCCGCCGCGATTTGGGCAATGTCTATGGGTTCGGGCCATTGATTATTTTCGCCGTCGGTCAAGAGGACGACGATGGCGTTTTGATATTGGCCCTGCGGCATGGGCGTCGGCTGCGGCGTGGTAGGGTCGGCGCCGCCGTTTTGCAAATCTTGCAAATTGATTTCTTCGCCGTGGCCCGTCTTTTCCGCGATCGCATCCAGCGAGGCGATGAGTCCGCGTCCAATGGCGGTGCCGCGCTGCCAATTCAAACGATTGATGGCAGAAATGAGGGCGCCTTTATCGTCCGTCGGCGGCTGCACCACAAAGGCATTGTCGCTGAATGAAACAATCGCGACTTGGACCGTATCGGGTTGTTTTTCCACAAAGGCGCGCGCGGCGGCTTTGGCGGCTTCCAAACGATTTGGCTGCAGGTCTGTGGCAATCATGCTGCCCGATACGTCAATCGTCAGAATGATTGTGCCTTCGGCGGCAGGCACCAATGTTTCGGCTTGCGGACGCGCGAGCGCAATCAGCATGGCGGTGAGCGCGAACATGAACAAGACCGCCGGCACATGTCGCCGCCAACCGGGGCCGCGTCCCATCGCTTCTTTGACGAGCGAGAGCGAGGCGTAGCGCAGCGCGTATTTTTGACGCCGTCGCTGGAGCAAAATATAGACGATCACCAGCAGCGGAATCAAGAGCAGCAGCGCGAGCATAAAGGGCCAGATGAAACTCATAGTATTTCCGATATTTGATTTATGATTGATGATTTATGTTCTGCGGCGCAGCGCGCCGCGCAAGCAAAAATCGAAAATCACAAATCTAAAATGTTTTCGCGGGATGCGCCCGACGTTCCTTGCGTAAATTGGCGAACCGTAAAATCGCTTTGACCAAATCGTCTTCGGTCGAGAGCGCGAGCGCATCCACGCCGGCGCGTTTGAACATTTGACCGATTTCTTGTTCGCGTTTGCGCGCGGCTTGGGTAAAACGTTCGCGGAATTTTTTGTCATGCGTATCCACAAAAAGTTGTTCGCCCGTTTCCGCGTCTTCAATCACGACCATGCCGATATCCGGCAATTCCACTTCGCGCGGGTCCCACAAACGAATCGCCAAGACTTCGTGTTTTTGCGTTAACAGGCGCAGCGGCGTTTCCCAACCCGGCGCGCTGATAAAATCGGAAAGGATAAAGACGAGCGAGCGTCGCCGAATCATGTGATTGCCCGCCGCGAGCAGCGTGCTGAGACTGGTAAAGGGCGCGCGTTTCAGTTTCGGCGCCTTTTGCAAATCATTGATAATTCGCAACACCTGCAGCTTTCCGCCTGCCGCGGGAATCACTTTGTCAATGCGCGAACCGTAAAAAATCGCGCCGACGCGGTTGCCGTGCCGCGTGAGCAAGCGCGACATGACGCCGACAAATTCAGTCAAGTAATCGCGTTTCAACGCGTTGACGGTGCCGAAATCCACCGACGGCGACAAATCTAGCAAAAACCACGCGTTGATTTCGCGATCTTCGTGGTACTGCCGCACGTACGGCGTCCCCATGCGCGCCGTCACATTCCAATCCATGTAACGGATATCGTCTTCGGCGGTGTATTCGCGAATCTCCGCCAAATCCAAACCCGCGCCGGTAAAGAGCGAACGATATTCGCCTTGCAATACGCCATCGAGGCGGCGAATGACCGTCCAGTCGAGGCGTTGTAAGAGACGTTCCGGAGTGGCTAAAGACATAGAGCAAGTAAAAAGTAAAAAGCTAAAAAGGGCAAGCAACAACACTTTATACTTTTAGCTTTTAACTTTTCGCTTTCCTACGCGTTCACCGGAATTCGTTCGGGTTGGGGAATGACGGGAATCGGAATTTTTTCCATCACTTTGGCAATAATCTTGTCTGCCGTCACGCCGTCCGACAACGCTTCATAAGTTAACACCATGCGATGGCGCAGAACGTCCAACACCATGTCGTACACATCTTGCGGCAAGACGTACGTGCGCCCGTTCACCATCGCCAACGCGCGCGCGGTCAAAATCAAATTGATGGACGCGCGCGGCGAAGCGCCAAACGCGATATATTTTTGCAAATCGGGCAGCCCGTACCGTTTTGGTTCGCGCGTGGCGGTGACGATGCGGACGGCATATTCAATCAACGCGGGGTCCACATACACCTTGTCGGTTTCGCTTTGCAGCGTAATCAATTCTTCGGGCGTCAACACTTTGGCGATTGGCATCAGCATGCCGGTGATGCGCTCGACGATGACAAATTCTTCGCGGTCGCTCGGATAGCCGACGAGAACTTTCATCATGAAACGGTCCACTTGCGCTTCGGGCAGCGGATAGGTGCCTTCGGTTTCGATGGGGTTTTGCGTCGCCATCACGAGAAACGGATTTGGCACTTTGTACGTCGTGCCGCCGATGGTGACTTGGCGCTCTTGCATCACTTCGAGCAACGCGCTTTGCACTTTGGCGGGCGCGCGATTGATTTCATCGGCGAGCAGCAGATTGGTGAATACGGGGCCCAGCGCCGTATTAAAGTCGCCGGTTTTTTGATTGTAAATGCGCGTGCCGACCAAATCGGCTGGCACGAGGTCGGGCGTGAATTGGATGCGTTTGAAATCGCCGCCGATAGATTCGGCTAACGATTTAATCGCGAGCGTTTTGGCGAGCCCCGGCACGCCTTCGACCAAAATGTGGCCGCGCGCCAATAACGCGACGATGAGGCGCTGCAACAAATGGTCTTGGCCCACAATCGTCTTTTTGACTTCAAACAGCACCTGCTCCATTTTCGCGGCGCTGGGGTGTTTGACTTGCATCTTGTTTAAATCAATTGGTTGTGTCACCGTCGGCAGCGGCGCTTTGTTCAATGACATTGTTCCTCCAAGTTATTGGTTATTCGTTATGCGTTGGCGGCGCTTAGAACGGATTTGGTCCGGCGGATGCCGCCGCCGCATCAATCGGCACCGCAAAACCGATGCCAACAAAAAAATTTTGATCGGTGGGATTTAACAAGCCGGTCACGATGCCGACCACTTCGCCATACCGATTCACTAGCGGACCGCCGGAATTGCCGGGGTTCACCGCCGCGTCGAATTGAATCATTTTTTCCAAACGCAAATCTTTGTTCGGATGATAAATGCGATTCAAACCCGAGACGATGCCTGCCGATTCCGAACCGGTCAAGCCAAACGGACTGCCCACCGCAAACACATCGTCGCCGATATTGAGCGCGTTGGGATTGCCCATCACGGCCGGCACAAATTGCGACGGCGGCTGGTCCGCTTTCAACAGCGCGATATCGTTTTCCGGCTGTGTGGTGACGATTTGCGCGGTCGAACGCGTGCCGTCCATGAATAGCACGTGAATTTCGAGCGCGTCTCGAACAACGTGAAGACTGGTTAGAATTTGCGCGTTCTCGTCAATGATGACGCCGGCGCCGCGGCCGCCTTCTTCTTTGCCATCGGTCGAAAGAATTTTGGTTTCGACCTGCACTAATGACGGTTGAATCTGCGCGTACACGCGCGCGGCGAGCGCGGGCGGCGGCGTCGCCGACGCCATGACCTGCGCGATGCGTTTATCTAATTCTTTTTGGCTTAATGGCTGTGGCGCAGGATTCACCAGATTCCAAAGCCCCAACACGAGCAAAGTAATGATGACGCCGATGGCAATGGGCAGCGCGGCTTGAGCGAACGCGCGCAAACGCGGGGCGGACGCCCGCAGGCGAATAAAACGTTTGGAGGATGAGTCGCTTTCTTGCATAGGTTTCTTCAGGTTGTGTCAGGCGTCATCGGCGCGGAAAGCGGATGTTATCAAGAAGGCAAAGTTTGGCGCGGCACAGCCGTTGAATTTTGATTGTACAATCGAGATGTGCGCATTATATCGCAGATTGCGAGTCCGATGCGCGTTGTCTCGTCATTGTCTCTGGCGCAAGTTAAACAGGCATGAACGGGGTGTTAAGATTTAATCCGTGTTTTGACGCGCAAGCCCTTTTGGGTTTGCGGCAGCCCAAAGGGGTTGAGGTTGTCCGCGCTATGCGATAATTTCAAACCACCGGTAACCGTAACGCGGCAGTTCAAAAATCAATTCCGTGTCGAACGAAATTTTCGCGTCGTTTTCCAAATCGCGCGCGATGCCGCGTGAATTCAAATGCAACGCGATGTTTTGCGCGTGCGCGGAAAGATTGTTGACGACGAGCAATTTTTCGTCCGACGTTTTGCGCGTGTACGCGAACAGCGCGGGATTGTTTGTGATGAGCGTTTGCAATTCACCGTGTCCGAACGCGGGATGTCGCGCGCGAATTTTCAACGCGCCGCGCAGCCAATTCAACAATGAATCGGGCGCGCGTTCCGCTTGCGCGACGTTGACGCGCTGATAATTGAATACGCCTTTACTGATTACAGGCAAATACAATTTTTCGCGCGGCGCGTTTGAAAAGCCCGCGTTGCGCAAAGTATCCCACTGCATTGGCGTTCGCACGCCCCAGCGGTCATCGAGTTTGATATTGTCGCCCATCCCGATTTCGTCGCCGTAATACAAGACGGGTGAACCGATGAGCGTGAGCAAGAGCGAGTGCGCGACTTTAATTCTTGCGCGGTCATTTTCCAAGAGCGGCGCGAGCCGACGGCGAATGCCGAGATTTTTTCGCATCTCGACATCGGGCGCGTAAAAATCCCACATAAATTCGCGTTCAGCCGTCGTCACCATTTCGAGCGTGAGTTCGTCGTGATTTCGCAAAAATGTTGCCCACTGACAATGTTCGGGGATGGGCGGCGTTTGCGCGAGAACCCAATCGAGTGGCTCGCGATTCCCCTTGGCGAGCGCGAGAAAAATGCGCGGCATCAAGGGAAAGTGAAAATTCATTTGGAATTCATCGCCGTCGCCAAAATAAGGGAGCGTATCTTTTGCCCACTGATTCGCTTCGGCGAGGAGCATTGTGCCGGGCGCGTACGCGTCGAGGAACGCGCGCAAGCGTTTGTAATACGCGTGCGACTCGGGCAAATTTTCGCAGCTCGTTCCTTCGCGCTCGATGAGATACGGCGGCGCGTCCACGCGAATTCCATCCGCGCCTTGATCCACCCAAAATTGCGCGACTTTCATCATCTCTTTTTGCACTTGCGGGTTGTCAAAATTCAAATCGGGCTGATGATGAAAAAAGCGATGCCAAAAATACTGTCCGCGCAGTTCATCAAATTGCCAATTTGACGTTTCGTAATCAATAAAAATGATGCGCGCCTCTTTATATTTTTGGTCCGTGTCGCTCCACACATACCAATCGCGATATTTGGCGTGTTCGGGATGACTGGGATCGCGCGACGCTTGAAACCACGGATGTTGGTCGCTCGTGTGATTGGGGACGAGTTCGACAATGACGCGCAAATCGCGTTCGTGCGCGGCGTCAACAAGCTCGCGGAAATCCTTTAAGGTCCCGTAATCGGGATGCACGTCGAAATGTCCGCTGACATCGTAACCGTGATCGCGGAGCGGCGAGGGCGTAATCGGCATGAGCCAAATTGTGTCAACGCCGAGCGCGTGAATGTAATCGAGTTTCGACATGACGCCGCGCAAATCGCCAATCCCATCGTCGTTGGAATCGCAAAAGGCGCGCACAAAGATCTGATAAAAAACTGCGGATTTGAACCAATCGTTCATAACAGATAGCAGAGCGCGGATAGCAGATGGCAAAGCGCCGTCAAGCGCCATCTGCTATCCGCTATTGACAATCAACCCTTTACCGAACCCGCCAACATACCGCGCACGAAATAGCGCTGGAGCGAGAAAAAGATAATCATTGGCAGGAGCATCGAGAGAAACGCGGCGGCGGTGAGAACTTGCCAACCACTGCCCAGCGAAGTCACCATGTTGCTGATTTGATAAGTGAGCACCGGATTTTCGCCGCCCAAAAAGACCAACGCGACGAGCAGATCATTCCACACCCACAAGAATTGGAAAATCGCGAGTGACGCAATGGCGGGCATCGCGAGCGGCACGGCAAGTTTCCAGAACGCCGTCCAATGCGATGCGCCGTCGAGATACGCCGACTCGAACAATTCACGCGGCAGCGAGCCGAGAAAATTGCGTTGCAAGTAAATGGCGTACGGCAAACCAAAGCCGGTGTGGAAAAGCCAAACGGCGAGAAACGTTCCGTTCAGACCCAACGACGCATACAAGCGCGAAATCGGGATCAGCGTCATTTGCAACGGCACCACTTGCAAGCCGACAAGCAGGGCGAACATCCAGAGCCGCAGCGGAAAGTGCAGCCATGCGAACGCGTACGCGGCGAACGCGGCGATAAAGATGGGGAGGATGGTTGCGGGAATCGCGACGATCAATGTGTTAAGAAACGCGCGCCCCATGCCGCGCGGATTTGCCAAATCGAAAAAATCGCACTTGAGGTCAACCGGCTGTGTTCCGGCCGCGCAATCTTGAGTGTACGTGCCGCGTCCGCGATAGCCCACTAGCGCGTCAACATAATTATCGAGCGTAAATTGCTGGGTGCGCTGAATTCCCGACAGGACGCGCAGATAATTCAAAATGTCCGCTGTCTCTTGCGCGTTCGGAAATGGCACGCTGCCCATGTGCGGCTGTCCGTTGAATTGTTTGCGTAGGACAGCTTGCAGTTGAATCGAGCGCGTGAATTGACCGATGACCGCGGGGTCTGCAAGATTCGCGCTCGGAATCGCGTCGCCGTTTTCGCCGTGACAGCTCGCGCAAAAAGTTTGATAGCTCGCTCTGCCCTTTGGCGGATTAAAAACGGTCCACCATCCGCTGTCCGTCACCTCTTGCGCGGGTCGAAACGAAGTGACGAGCAGCCCAACTGTCGGCACAATCCACACTAAACAAATACCGAGCAGCACAAGATGCTTGGGTAATCCACTGAGACGTTGTCCGAAATTTTTGGAAACTCTCATCTTGTCGCCTCCTGTTCACGAAAGCGACGGATGTTGAAATACATTGCGGGCAGGATGACCGCAATCAACACCACCGCAATCGCCGCCGCGCGGCCGGTTTGAAAATTCGTGTACTGTTCGATGTACATCTGGTTCGCGATGACCTGCGTGCCATAATTGCCGCCTGTCATCACGTACACAATGTCGAAAATTTTCAGCACGTTAATGACCATTGTCGTGACGACGACGGCAATGGTCGGCATGATGATTGGCACGGTGATTTGGCGAAAGACTTGAAGCTCGCTCGCGCCGTCGAGCCGCGCCGCTTCAAGCAATTCGCTTGGCACTCCTTTGACAGCTGCCGCGAGGATGGTCATGCAAAACCCAGTCCACACCCACACGCCTACGACATTGAGCATAACGATATTGAGAAGCGGCACCGTGAGCCAGGGGATGGGCTGTCCACCCAACGCGGCAAGAATCGCGTTGAGCAATCCGATTTGGTCCGAGCCGGGGCGATAATCATAGACGAATTTCCAAATGACGCCCGCGCCGACGAACGAGATGGCCATCGGCATAAAGATTAGCGCTTTGGCGAACGGCTCATATCGCACGCGATCGGCAAGCACCGCGACGAGCAGCCCCAAGCCAACGGTCGCGCTCACCATGATGAGGATCCACATCAAATTGTTAAAGAACGCGATGCGCATAATCTCGGAGGTGAGAGCATAACGATAATTTTCCAAGATGCCCCAGCACGGCTCTAATGGCGCGCATGCGGCGCCCGCCCAATCTGTATTCGCGCTGTTGCGAAAACTCAAGTAAAAAGTATTCGCCGCAGGATATACGATAAAGATGAACATGATGATGATGGCGGGCGTCAAGTAGAGCCAAGGCGTTAGCGCGCCTTGCTGCATCACTTTTGGCACTGTCGCGTCGGTCGTTCTAAAGCGTCCATGCGGAATCTTGGCGGCATTGGCGGGAATCATTAGTCACCTCCTCGTCGTATAATTGAGTCGGGATGGATTGCGTCGTTCATTACCACAA
Source organism: Anaerolineae bacterium (assembly GCA_021463195.1). GTDB lineage: Bacteria > Chloroflexota > Anaerolineae > UBA4142 > SHND01 > SHND01. The sequence continues at coordinate 353 of JAJTXZ010000073.1, read as the reverse complement.
TCCATCCCGATATATTTCTACAACTTGCTGTTAGTGGTTAGTGGTTAGTTGCCAGTTACAAGTTGTTACTTGCAACCTGCAATCTCTAATCTCTACCCTCCTACTTGCAATCCTTTAACGCGGTCTTTTGCACTTGCGCGAGCGAATCGAGCAGCGGTTGAACATCTTGGCCGTTGATAAAGTTGGTGAGCGCTTTGAATTCTGCCGAACCGAAACCGCCGGGAATCGAATCGCCGATGTCAGGGGTAAAGCCCTGCGTGTTCGCCAACGCTTCGCCTTTTTTCACGAGCGCCGGATCGGTGTAATTGCCCGCCGCGCCTTTGTTCGGTGAAAGATCAAAACTCGCCTTTGCC
>JAJTXZ010000072.1 GCA_021463195.1 Anaerolineae bacterium | reverse complement strand
AATCCCGGCAACCGTTCGATCCAAATTATGCAAAAATTCATCCCGTGACCCCTTGACATTCAAGACGGTATCTTTCGGGTTTTCGGAAACCCGAAAGGTCTCTGGCGCAAGACCAAATTCACGCGCTCGGAAAAACGGTAGGTTGGCTGCCGTTCGCGCTGGAACTCTTGGCAAAACAACTGGACAAGCACCGCGAATGGTCGCTGGCGAATTTGCAGACGAAATTGGCGGAATCAAAACTGGAATTGCTCAAGTGGGGCAGTGTCAATGAAAAAGAAAAGGGAATTTTCGCGTCGTTTCTTTTGAGTTACAACGGCTTGAACGAGAACGAAAAACTATTCTTTCCCACACTTGGCGCGTTCGGCGGCAGCGATTTTGATATTCAAGCGAGCGCGTATGTCGCACACGGTCATCCTCAACGCTCGACTGACAAGGAGGATGACCGCGTGCGAGTGGGGCAGGTGAGCGCGGCGCAAGCGGAACAAATGCTCGAACATCTCCTCGAACTCTCGATGGTGCAAACGGGGAGCGCGATGGGACGCTATCGTTTGCACGCCTTGATGCGCGAATTTGCGCGGACACTTTGTGGTGAGAATTTGTATGACGCCGATTTGCGAATGGCGACGTATTATTGCGGCATCGCCGTTGAGAACGGAAACAAACTGGACGGCAAAGAAATGGAACACGCGCTCGCGATTCTCGACGCGGAAGTGAGCAACATTTTCGCGGGGCAAAAGTGGGCGCGCGAAAACGAGACGCAAGCGGCGCGAGAACTGACGCGCGATTTTATTTACGGCGCGATGGTGCATTATTTTCAACTGACGCGCGATTTTGTTGACGGCGCGATGGTGAATTATTTTCAACTGCGCGCGAATTGGGCGGAATGGATTGAATGGAGCGAATTTGGACTCGCCGCGTGTCGCGCATTGGAGGACGAGCGCGGCGAGGGCGCGATAGCTGGCAATCTCGGCTTGGTGTATAAAGCCAAAGGCGAATGGGACCGGGCGATCGAGTTGTATCAGCAAAGTTTGGAAATAGATGAGCGCGTGGGCGATGCGCATGGCATGGCGCAAACCTACAACAATCTCGGCTTGGTGTATGCGGACAAAGGCGAATGGGACCGGGCGATCGAGTTCTATCAGCAAAGTTTGGAAATAGATGAGCGCGTGGGCGATGCGCATGGCATGGCGCAAATCTACAACAATCTCGGCAATGTGTATGCGGACAAAGGCGAATGGGACCGGGCGATCGAGTTCTATCAGCACAGTTTGGCAACCAAAGAGCGCGTGGGCGATGCGCATGGCATGGCGCAAACCTACAACAATCTCGGCAATGTGTATCAACTCAAAGGCGAATGGGACCGGGCGATCGAGTTCTATCAAAGGAGCTTGAAGACGACAGAGCAGCTTGGAGATGTTGTTACGTCCGCGAACAATTATTGGGGCTTGGGCAGCGTGTACGAGGAACGTGATGATTTTGCGCGCGCGTTTGAATGGTGCAAGCGCGCGATGGAGATTTGGGAAAAAATCGGTAGTCCACATGCCAAAACATATCGCGCGCATTTGAAAGAATTGAAAAAGAAAATGGGCTGAGGGAACATGGAATTGAATTCCACGCCTAAACAAAGCCATTGAAAAAACAAAGCAAATTGAAATTCACTGCGAACAGAATCACCCAATCACCCAATCACCAATCTCTAATCTCTAATCCCCAATCTCCAAAATGACACGACCCGAAACCTTTCCCACCGCGCCACCCGCCGAACGCGCGTATCTCGTCGGCGTGGAAATAAAACGCAAACTCGGCTCCTTTGCGGTTGAAGACTCGATGCGCGAATTGGAACGGCTCGCCGAGACCGATGGCTTGTCCGTCGTCGGACAAGCGATTCAAAAAGTGGACCGCCTGAATCCCGCGACGATGATTGGCAAAGGCAAACTGCAAGAAATCGTGGAACTGCGCGAGGAATTGCAGTACGACGTTTTGATTTTCAACGACGAACTCGCGCCCAATCAACAGCGCGAAATCGAAAACGCGTTTGACGGCGCCGACATCAAAGTATTGGATCGCACCGCGCTCATTCTCGATATTTTCGCGCAGCACGCGCGCACGCGCGAAGGTTCGTTGCAAGTGGAACTCGCGCAGTACGAATATCGTTTGCCGCGCTTGACGCGCATGTGGACGCACTTGGGCAGACAGACGGGCGGCGCGGCGGGACGCGGCGGGAGCGGCGGGGTAGGGCTGCGCGGACCGGGCGAACGGCAGTTGGAATTGGACCGCCGCGAAATTCGCGCGCGCATCGCGCATTTGAAAACCGAAATCGAACGCGTGCGGAAACAGCGCGGCGAGCAGCGGCGCAAACGCAAGCGGGAAGGGCTGCCGGTGATTTCGATTGTCGGTTACACGAACGCGGGCAAATCCACGCTGCTCAATGCGCTCACAAATTCTGACGTGTATGTCGCCGACCAGTTATTTGCCACGCTCGACCCGACGACGCGGCGCGTGAAATTGCCGAGCGGGCAAGAAGTTTTGTTCAGCGACACGGTGGGCTTTATCGAAAAATTGCCGACGCAACTTATCGCCGCGTTCCGCGCGACGCTGGAGGAAATCAATGAATCAAATGTTCTATTGCACGTCGTTGACATAACGCATCCGAACGCGGCGGAACAGGTGAGCGCGGTAGAGGAGACGCTGGAAGAATTGGGCGCGGCGGACAAACCAAGCGTGATGGCGTTGAATAAAGTGGACGACATAGAGTTACCCAAGAATAATTGGGGCGGCGAAGCGACGGCGCGCTTTGTGGGGCAGTGGCTCGCGGAATATCCGGACGCGATTCCGCTTTCGGCAAAGCAGCCGCTAGGATTGGACGCGCTGCTAGAGCGCGTCGAAGCCGTGTTAGGTTCAGAGCTCGTCGCCGTGCGCGCGCGAATTCCATACAACGCGACCGAGTTGGTGAATTTGTTTCATCGCAAAGGCATCGTCGAGCGCGAAGAATATTCGCCGCGCGGAACGTTGATTGAGGGCAAATTGCCGCAAGCGCTGGCGCGCGAGTTTGAAGCGTATCGCGTCTAGAAATATTTTAACGTCAGTGTCCGATGCGACGGATCAATTCTCATATCGTTATCATCTGATTTTTAGTTGAATTCTCTACGATGATTTGCATTCGACGCGCGTCGCAAAAAGCGGATTGAAATACGGGCAGGGGATTTGCGGCAGAGTTGACAATCGCGAAAAATGCCTTAAAATAAGGCATTCCAACAAGTTCAGATAATACAGATTATCTGAACTACTATGCGTATGACGATACCGGCTCTTCCAATCGCATTGTCCGACCAAATCGCTGATTATCTAGCGCATTTGCTTGAAAGTCCGCGCACGCAGCATACATACGAGACCGGGCTGCGCGTCTTTCAAAATTTTTTGCTGGAACGCGCAATGCCGCCCAAATCAAAAAAGGCCACTGCCCCCGTCAGCGTTCTCACGATCAATGCGATTGACACAAATGTTCTACAGGATTTTCAAGCGTGGCTCGGTCAGAACGATTATTCAAAATTTTCGCGCAAAACCTATCTCGCCGGCGTAATCGCGTTCTTGAGTTATGCGCTCGGCAAAGATTGGCTGCCGGAAGCGTTTTCATTAGAGCGCGCGCGCGCGAAATTGAAACAAGTCACGCGCCGCGGTTCGTATCCGATTCCGCGTCCTGATCCTGCCCTGCCGCGCCTGATTCGTTACTATGACGAATTGGAGGCGCCCGAAGGCGCGGGCGAACAAGCGCGGCGCAAGCGTTTGCAAATTTTACGCAGCCGCGCCTTTGTTCACCTGTTATATTCATCCGCCGGACGGCTCGCCGAAGTCGCCGCGCTGGACCGTAAAGATGTCGCCGATGGACGGCGCAAAGAAGCGGTCGTTACCGGCAAAGGCGACAAAGAACGCTTTATCTTTATCACGCCCGACGCGCGCGCCGCGATCGCCGCGTATACGAGTCAACGCAATGACGCGTACGAACCTTTATTTATTTCGCACGCGCGCGATTATGGCAAACGGCTCAGTCACGAAATGTTATGGCGCACCATCAGCCGCGCCGCCAAAAAATTAAACATGGACGTATCGCCGCACGACTTTCGGCACTATCGCGCGCGACAGATGTTGGAGCAAGGCGCGCCGCTCGAAGCGATTCAAGAAATTTTAGGTCACAGCGATATTGGCACGACGCGGCGCGTATACGCGCATTATTCCAAACCATCCATTCGCGCCATTTTTGAACGCACCACGCTTTCGCCGCGCCAAGCCGCTCAAACCGCCGCGGCTCAAACCGACGAAAGCGCGGCGTGATTGTTGAGAGACAAAATGACAAATTTTCTCAAAGGTTTTGTATTGCTTTTGCTGACGTTATTTGTGTGCAGTCTCGCCTTTGCCGCGGGCTTTGGCGTAAATTATTTTTACGCGCGCCAGACGCCGCAAGCCGCGACCGCCGCAAACGCGACGCCGCCGGAAAAATTCAACCTCATGTGGGAATCGTGGAAACTGCTCAAAGATGAATTTTATTACGATATTCCTTCGTCCAATGTTCTCGTGCATGGCATGATTCGCGGCGCGTTGGAATCGCTCGGCGACCCGCACACGGTTTTGGTCGAACCCGCGCCCGCGCAACAAGAGGCGACCAATTTACAAGGTAACTATGGCGGCATCGGCGCGCGCGTCGAACTAAGCAAAGGCGCGTTGGTCTTGCTGCCGTTTCCGGGTGGCCCCGCGGCGCAAGCTGGCATCCTGCCCGGCGATGCCATCATCAAGATTGACGACAAAATGTTGGATGCCCAAGACACTCCCGATACCGTGGAAAATAAATTGCGCGGCGACATCGGTTCGACCGTCAAACTCTCTTTGCATCGCATTGGCCATACCGAACTCGTCGAATTTCAAGTGACGCGGCAAGAAATCAATATCCCGACCGTGCAGTATCGCATGTTGGAAAACGCGCCGTTCGGATATATTCAAGTGACAATGGAGAGCGCGGACACCCCCAAAGAATTTTCCGCCGCGCTCGCCGCGCTCAAAAAAAATAATCCCAAAGGCATCATCTTGGACTTGCGTAACAACCCCGGCGGTTTATTTCCCGACCCCGCGCTCGACATTGTTGGTCAATTTCTGCCCAACGCGCCCGTGGTGATTGAAAAATATCGCGATGGCACGCAAAAAACGTATAACGCGCGCGGCGATGGCCAAGCGCGCGATTTACCGCTTGTCGTCCTCGTGAATGGCGGAACGGCGAGCGCGGCGGAAATCATCGCCGGCGCATTTCAAGATAGCGGCAAGGTCATCCTCATCGGCGAAAAAACGTTCGGCAAGGGTTCCGTGCAAGGGCTTTATACCTTGTCCGATAAATCGGTCTTGCATCTCACCACCGCCAAATGGGAAACCCCGAGCGGCAAAGAAATTGACGGCATTGGTATCACGCCTAAAATTCAGACTCCTTTGACGCCCGACGATTCCGCCAAAGGCATTGACCCCCAGCTGGACCGCGCCATTCAATATTTGAACACCGGTCAATAGAATCGGCTCGAAGGATAAAAAAAACGCCATGAAATCAATCATACGAATCTTGCTCGTGGGCATCGTCGCAATCGTTCTCGTCAGCGGCGCGTTTCTCGGCGGCTATGCAATCAGCCAAGCGCTGGTCGCGCGTCAAAATACCGTCGCCCTGCCCGTTATTCAAAATCTTTCAAATGACACTCCACCCGAATTTCAAGCCGACATGCCCGTCTTTTGGGAAGCGTGGAAGTTGATCCAAGACAATTTCTATACGCAGCCGGTGGATTCCCAGAAAATGACCTATGGCGCGGTTAGCGGCATGGTCGCGTCGCTGGGCGATGCGCATACCGCGTTTGTGGATCCGCAAGTGGCGGAATATATGCGCACTCAGTTGCAAGGATCATTCGAAGGCATTGGCGCGCAGGTTGAGATGGTCAACGGACGTTTGACGATTGTGTCGCCCATCAAAGGCACCCCCGCCGACGCGGCGGGCTTGCGCGCGGGCGATATCATTTTGCAAGTGGACGACACCCCGATTGTGAATATGGACGTAAATCAAGCGGTGCTATTGATTCGCGGACCCAAAGGCACGCCCGTTCGCCTCAAAGTGCAGCGCGGCGCGACGCCGGCGTTCGAGCTCACCATCACGCGCAATACGATTCAGGTCGCCGAAGTCACATCCAAAATGTTGGAAGATGACAGCATCGCGTATATTCAGCTTTCAGAATTTGGCGAAAAAGCCAAACCCGAATTGCGTCAGGCGCTGACCGAAGCTCTTGCCAAAAATCCGCGCGCGTTGATTTTTGATTTGCGCGGCAATCCGGGCGGCTATCTGAATACCGCGATCGAAGTCGCCAGCGAATTTCTCGCGTCCGACCAAGTTGTGCTGGTTGAAAAATTCAAGAACGGCGATAAAAAATTATACAAAACGAGCGGCGATGGTCTTGCGACCAAAATCCCGATGGTCCTGCTAGTGAATGAGGGTTCCGCCAGCGCGTCCGAAATCTTGGCGGCGGCGCTGCGCGATCACAAACGCGCGCTCATCATCGGACAGAAAACGTTTGGCAAAGGTTCCGTGCAAACCGTGCATCAACTGAGCGACGATTCGCAGCTGCGCGTGACTATCGCGAATTTTTACAGTCCAGAAGAAAAGGTAATCAATCAAGTCGGAGTCCTTCCCGATGTCGAAATCCCCGACCCGACCGATTATGAACGTTCCAAAAATATTGACCCGCAGTTGCAAAAAGCGATTGATATGATCAAAGACGGCGAAATCAAAAATCCGGCGGACGGTAGCAGCATGTTGCTGCCCGCCGGCGGCGCAACCGGCGCGCGCGGCGATCTGCTGGGTTGGTTCTGGTATAATCTCGCGGCGCGACGCGCGCAGAGTTAACGCAATTCTTTTTCGCGGAAAGCGTATGGCAGACGACTTTAAAGTTCTAGCGACGAATCGCAAAGCGTTTCACGATTATTTTATCGAAGAAACCTACGAAGCGGGCATTGTGTTGACAGGCACGGAAATTAAATCGGTGCGCGCAGGCGCGCTGAATTTGCGCGACGCGTACGCGCAGGCGCGAAATGGCGAACTATGGTTAGAGAACGTTCATATTTCGCCGTACGAAGCGGGCAATCGTTTTAATGTAGACCCGTACCGCACGCGCAAACTGTTGATGCGCCGCCAAGAAATCAATCGGCTCATGGGACGCGCGCAGGAAAAAGGTTTGACGATTGTGCCGCTGCGCGTCTATTTGAAAAAAAATCGCGCCAAAGTCGAAGTCGCGCTCGCCAAAGGCAAACGTCAATACGACAAACGCGACGCGATTTCCAAACGCGACGCGACGCGCGAAATGGAGCGCGCGCTCAAGACGCGTTGACGCGATAATCAAGATGACCTTTTTTATTCCGCCCGTTCAGCCGCAGCAAATTGTCTCGCCCAGCCGCGCCATCTATACGGTGATGGGCCAAGAAAATATTACGCGCATGATGGAAGATTTTTACGTCGAATTGGAAGCCAGTTCCATCCGCGCCATGTTCCCCGCGGATATGCGCGCGGCAGCGCATAAATCCGCCACCTATTTTATCGGCATAATGGGCGGACCGCCGCTGTATCAGCAGCGTTACGGCAGCCCGATGATGCGCGCGCGGCATCTCCCCTTTCCCATCACGCAAGCCGCGCGCGATGAATGGCTGGACTGTTTCGAACGCGTCTTGCAAGACGCGCCCGCGCGCTATCAGTTTCCGTCGGAGCATCTTGACGGCTTTCGCGAATTCTTGCGCGGTTTCTCGACATGGATGATCAATCAAACGTCTTGACAACGCCGCGCGAACAACTTGCGGCGGAACTTGCGCAATACACTAAATTCCCCGGCAACGCTGGAAACAATTTCGATTATTTTTTGCGGAGCGCCGCGTTCTTTGACCGAATGCCGACGCCGCTTTTTACGTTGGCGTTGGCGCTGCTGGCGGGCTTGGCCGCGCGCTTGGATTGGCTGCAAGCGGTTCTTTTGTTCTTATTTTTCGCGGGCGATTGGCTTTTGTTGGCGCTCTTGCCGCGGCGCGCCAAATCATTTGGCCCCGCGAAACCGCCGACGTTCATGTTGGCGTTGTGCCGCGCGCCCTTTGCGCTGCTGCCGCCGCCGTGGTGGTTGCTCGTTCAATGCGTCGGCACAGCATTGGTCATTTATAGTTTTTGGCGCGAACCGCATCATCTGACGGTGACACGTCAAAAACTTGTTTCGGATAAATTGGGCTTTACGCGCCCGCTGCGCATCTTGCATCTCGGCGATATTCATGTCGAACGCCTGACGCGGCGCGAACGCGAATTGCTGCGCTTGACTCAAGACCTCGCGCCCGATGTCATTTTATTTTCCGGCGATTTTCTGAACTTGTCATACACCCGCGACGCGTTGGCGCAAGAACATACGCGCGCGCTTTTGGCAGAATGGCGCGCGCCGCAGGGCGTTCATGTCGTAAGCGGCACCCCGGCGGTGGACCCGTACGAAGTGGTGGAAAAACTTGTTGGCGATTTGGGCAATTTGAACTGGCTGCGCGATGAAACCGCGCTCATCGAACACGAAGGCAAACAAATCGAAATCGTCGGTTTGAATTGCACCCATCGGCCGTTTGTTGATGGGCCTCGTTTGACGCGCGTATTGAATGGCAGAGACGCGGAGCGTTTCCGTATTTTGCTCTATCATTCGCCTGATCTTGCGCCCGAAGCTGCCGCGGCGGGCATTGACTTGCAATTATCCGGACACACGCATGGCGGCCAAGTGCGCCTTCCATTTTACGGCGCGTTGTACGCCGCGTCGTTGTATGGCAAACGTTTCGAATCGGGCCGGCGCCAAGTGGGCGATATGACGCTGTACGTCACGCGCGGCATCGGTTTAGAAGGCGGCGGCGCGCCGCGCTTGCGGTTTAATTGCTCGCCGGAAATTATTTTGTGGGAAATCGCGTAACGTCCGTTCGCGTCGGTCGCGCGTCAAAAATCGAGAAATTAAGAATTTGTGTTATACTGCATCCAAGCAAGCGGGGCTGCACGGCTTCGACGGGGAGGGCTGTTCACAAGTGGCAAGCGGTGGCGTCTGACCACCATAAAACGGACAAATGTTTAGTTGCGAACACTCGCACAAACTTGGCGGCATTGCCGCTCGCTGCCTAATCCGCAGTTAGCGAATGCTGACAAGTCCGCAGTTAAATCTGCGGCGTCCACATACGGGTTCCCCCAAAACGCGTATGTCGGGCGTCATCAAGTTGGGGTATCTCACCACAACGCCGATAGTGAGTGACAAAGACATGTAACCATGTCAATCGGCTCGGCGCTAGCGACTCTGCCATTCGAGTCCGTTAGCGCAAGTAAATTGGACGGGTCGTACACGGTCGGTCTGATGCCAAAGAATGGCTAAGCTTGTAGTCATTTGCGCTCGAACTTTTCGGACGCGAGTTCAATTCTCGCCAGCTCCACTAACAAAAAAACCGCGTATACTTGTACGCGGTTTTTTTGTTAAATCTTCTCTTGGGTAACCTAAAATAATGTTTGTTCCAGCATTTCAATCTGTTATAATGGGCATGTTACGCGTTGAAAAATCAAAGGAGCAAATGCATGTCCGACGAAATTCGTTTTGGTGTGATTGGCGGCAGCGGCGTTTACAATATTGAAGCGTTGACCGACGTTCAAGAGGTTCAGCTCGATACGCCCTTTGGCAAACCGAGCGACGCGTATATCACCGGCGCGCTCGACGGCATTCGCGTCGCGTTCCTCGCGCGGCACGGGCGCGGTCATCGCGTAACGCCAACCGAGCTCCACGCACGCGCCAACATTCACGGTTTTAAACAACTGGGCGTCAAGTATTTGATTTCGATTACGGCGGTCGGCTCGCTGCGCGACGATTACGCGCCGCTCGATATTGTGATTCCTGACCAACTGTTTGACCGCACGCGTAACCGCGAACAAGAATACACCTTTTTTGGCGATGGCATTGTCGCGCACGTGAGTTTCGCCGACCCGTTTTGTCTTGACCTGAATGCGCTTCTTTATCAAACCGCGCAAGGTTTAGGCGCGACCGTTCACAATGGCGGCGCGCTTGTCGTCATCGAGGGCCCCATGTTTTCCACCAAAGCGGAATCGCGCATCAATCGGCAGCTGGGCTGCGACCTCGTTGGCATGACCGCGATTCCCGAAGCGAAACTCGCGCGCGAAGCCGAAATCGGTTATGCGGCGATTGCGATGGTGACCGATTACGATGCGTGGCATGAAACGCATGAGGTTGTTACGGCTGACATGGTGGTGCAAAATTTGCTCAAGAATGCCGAAATGGGCAAAAAGATTTTGCGCGCCGCCCTGCCCATTGCGAACGCGCAGCTGCATGATTGCGTTTGTCTGCACGCGCTAGAAAACGCGATCGTTACAAATCCGACAATGATTCCGCCGCAAACGCGCGTGCGCTTGGATTTATTGGTCGGCAAATATTTGCCCGCGGCGCGTGATTCATAAGCGGATAGTTTTTCGCTGATCGGATATTTTGTATCTGAATCTGATTTCGCATAGTCTCTTTTTTTTCAAGCGCGTTTTTGGATTCATTTTCACGGGGATAGTGTTTGTCACTATGCGAAACGATTCTCCACGCGGCACAGTTCTCATCATTGATGACACGCCGCTCAACCAAGAAATTCTTACCCAAGTCCTCGATACCGAAGGATACGCGCTCCACTTTGCCGCCGATGGCGAATCCGGTTTGCTTCAAGCCGCCAAACTTAAACCCGATCTCGTCTTGCTTGACCTCGTACTGCCCGGCATCATGGGCACCGATGTTTTGGATATTCTCAAACGCGAATTGCCCGAAACGAATGTCATTCTCACCACCGCGTTCGGTTCCGAAGAGACCGCTATCAAAGCGCTGCGCCTCGGCGTCAACGACTATATCATTAACAAACGTCCCTTTGACGCGGACGAAGTGCGCGAGGTGGTCAAACGCAGCGTCAACGAGGCGCATCTGCGCCGCGAAAATCGGCGGTTGCAGCGCGAAGTGGAATTCAAAAACGAACAGCTCCAGCGCAATTACGCGGAATTGGAAACCGCGTACGCCCGCTTGCAAGAACTCGATCAAGCCAAAGCGTCGTTCTTTTCAATGGTTTCGCACGATTTGCGCCATCCGATTGCGGTCGCCAAGGGCTATCTCGAATTGATTCGCACCGGCAGCGCGCCCTTGGACGATGAAACGCGCGGCTATATCCAAGTCGCCGAGCAAGAGATGCGTTATATCGCCGAGATGGTGGACGATGTGCTGGATTTATCGCGGATGGACGCGGGCTATTATCGCATTGACTGTCAACCCATCGCCGTTTCTTTTTTACTCAATCAAGCGCGCCTCGCGTTTCGCGCGTCCGCCGCGCCGCGCAACATTGCCATTCAGGTTCAGGACGCCGCAGAGCTGCCGCTAGCGTTCGCCGATTCGCTGCGGATGGGACAGGTCATGTCGAATTTGCTCGAAAACGCGCTCAAGTTTACGCCGAACGGCGGGACTATAACGTTAGCTGCGCGCGTCGTGGAGCAGGGCATCGAGATAACGGTGCGCGACACGGGCTTTGGTATTGCGCCGGGCGAACACGAAAAAATCTTTGGCCGCTTTTATCGCATCAAGAGCGGCGAACAACTCGAAGACAAAGGGTCCGGCTTGGGTCTCGCCATCTGTCACGAAATCGTGCGCTTACACGGTGGACGCATCTGGGCGGAAGGCGAAGTGGGCCAAGGCGCAACTTTTCACATCGTCCTGCCTCTCGCGCCAGAATAACGAATGTGCGGCAAATTTAAAGTTTGCCGCACAGACAAAATTATTTTGACCGAAATTATTTCGACCGAAACTATAATTATTTCGACCGAAACACTTGGGACGAAACGGTCACCGCGTCCAAATTTTTCATCACTACCTTGACGCCAATGCCCGGCGCGGTCGGCACGCGCATCGTGCCTTTCGCATCCACCTCAAATTCCGGTTCCACAATATCCTGTTTATAGTAACGCCGGCTCGCGGATAAATCGCCGGGCAATTTAAAGTTTGGCAGCGCCGCGATGGCGACGTTGCCCGCGCGTCCGATGCCGCTTTCCAACATGCCGCCGCACCACACCGGCGCATTGAAACGCGCCGCGGCATCGTGAATCTCAAGCGCTTTGGTATAACCGCCCACGCGCCCCGGTTTGATATTGATAATTCGACACGCGCCCAATTCCAACGCGGCTTGCGCGTCATCCACCGAATGAATGCTCTCGTCCAAACAGAGCGCGGTTTTCAATTCCCGTTGCAATTTGCTGTGTTGAAAAATATCGTCGTGCGACAATGGCTGCTCAATCAACAACAAGTTCAGGTCGTCCATCGCGCGAAAAATCGCCACGTCCGCCAAACGATACGCCGAGTTCGCGTCCACTTGCAAGCGCAGCTCGGGAAATTCCGCGCGCAGCGCGCGCGCCAATTCCACATCGCGCCCCGGTTTGATTTTGATTTTGACGCGCGTGTAACCTTCTTGCAAATAGCCCCTCACCTGCTCCAAGAGCGCGCCCGTCGTCGGCTGCAAGCCCACGCTCACGCCGACGACAATGCGTTCCGGCAGCGTATACTCGCGTTGAAACGTTTGCCGCGCGTTAAACATTTGCGCGAGCGATTTATTTTGCGCTTGCGCAAACCAGTCCCACAGCGCGCCTTCCAGACCCGCTTTTGCCATATTGTGACCGCGTACGCGCGCGACGAGGCGCGGAAATTCCGTCGGCGCGGAAATTCCATTTTCAAATACGCGCGGAATCAAAAAATCGCGCAGCGCATGCCACGCGGTCTGATTCGTTTCATAGCTGTACCACGGTCCTTCCGATGCCGCGCATTCGCCCCACCCCGTGATGCCGTCGCCGTCTACGCGCACAATGATATGTTCTTCGACTGTCTCGACGCCAAACGATGTTTCAAATGGCGCCACCAACGGCATCGCCGCCAGGCGCAATTCAATTCGGTCAATGCTCAATTTTTTACTCCTTGACGAGAAAAACGATTTGTCTAGAATGTACCACGAATGTCCCCGTAGCTCAAAGGATAGAGCGACGGACTTCTAATCCGCAGGTTGCGAGTTCGAGTCTCGCCGGGGGCGTTTTTATTTTTAGCGTTCTCGCGCCAGCGGGAATACAGACGCATTTCGGCGCGCGCGGTCAGCGGCATTATATGCCGTTTCAAAACAAAAGCTTATTTCCGCGACTCTGCGCTGACCGCGCTAAATTCACAACGGCTATGCTACAATACGCGTATGCCTCCCACCCAAACTTTTGTCAACGTTGGAACATCACTCACGCTCGCCCAAGTATTGCGCGTAGCGCGCGATAACGCGCCGACGCAGCTTGACCCCGCCGCGCGCGAAAAAATTTCCGCCAGTCGCGCGTGGGTCGAACAGATTATCGCGCGCGGCGAACCCATCACGTATGGCGTCAACACCGGCTTTGGCGTTTTCGCCAACGCGCAAGTGTCCTCCGCCCAAGCGCGCGCCTTGATGCGAAAACTGATTCTCAGTCACGCCGTCGGCGTCGGCGAACCGCTGCCGGAACAAGTCGTGCGCGCCGCCATGTTGATTCGCGCCAACGCGTTGGCGCAAGGTTTTTCCGGCGTGCGGATCGAGCTGGTCGAGACGCTGCTCGAAATGCTAAATCGCGGCGTGCATCCGATCATCCCCGCCAAAGGTTCCGTCGGCGCAAGCGGCGATCTCGCGCCGCTGTCGCATCTCGCGTTAGTTTTATCCACCGACGAACAAGACCGCGACGACGAAAGCGGCGCGGCGTTTTTTCGCGGCGAACGCGTCAGCGGCAAAATCGCGATGGAACGCGCGGGAATTCCGCGTTTGATTTTGGAAGCCAAGGAAGGACTCGCGCTCAATAACGGCACGGCGATTTCAACCGCGCTTACTCTGCTCGCCGCCGCCGACGCCCGCAATCTGATTACTCACAGCGCGCACGCGGTGGGTCTGACGCTCGAAGCGCTGCGCGGCGCGTCAAACGCATTCGACGCGCGCATTCATGACGCGGCGCGTCATCGCGGACAACAAGAAATCGCCGCGCAACTGCGCGCTTTGATTCAGGGCAGCCAACTTGTGGACAAGGCGCGGCGCGTGCAAGACGCGTATTCGCTGCGCTGCGCGCCGCAGGTTCTGGGCGCGGCGTTGGAAGCGCTAGATTACGCCAGCGCGCGCTTGCAGGAAGAAATCAATGCCGCCACTGACAACCCGCTGATTTTTGTCGAGGGTGCGCAAGGCGTCGCGCTATCTGGCGGAAATTTTCATGGCGAAATGGTTGCGATGGCAGCCGCGTTCTTGGCTATCGCGGTCGCGGAACTCGGTTCGATTAGCGAGCGCCGCACGTTCCGCCTGCTCGACGGCAAATTGAATGACGGTTTGCCGATGATGCTCGTCGAGCGCGGCGGACTCAATAGCGGCTTGATGATGGCGCAAGTAACCGCCGCCGCGCTCGTGTCCGAAAACAAAACGCTCGCGCATCCCGATGTTCTCGATTCCATTCCCACCAGCGCGAATCAAGAAGACCATGTGCCAATGGCGGCTAACGCGGCGCGTCATCTGCGCGAAATCGTTTGGAACACCGAGTATATTCTCGCCATTGAAATTATGAGCGCGGCGCAAGCGATTGACTTGCGTTTGCGTAATGAGGGGCGCGACGTTGAAATGTTGGGCGCAGGCACGCGCGCGATTTTTACGCGCTTGCGCGAACACGTTCCCTTTTTGGCAGAGGACCGCATCCTCGACCGTGACCTAAACCAGATAGTGGAATTGGTGCGCACGCGCGCGTTGTTGGACGCTTGAAACGGTTTATGTTACAATGAGGACAGTGAAATTTATGGCGCAGCGCACTTGGTCTCACTTGCATCATCATTCGCATCCGTTCGAGAGGTTGCTCTACCGCGCCGCGTAATTTTATTTTTTTTCAGGGTCGAATTTTGACGGGCGTGGTAATTGCTGCGCCCGTTTTGTTTTTGCGGCGCGGTTTGATTTGAAATTAGAGCGCGCGGTTTAACCGCGCGAAATTCAACGAGGTGAATTCATGGCAACTTGGGTCGAACCGCGCTTGCCGCGCGGCATGCGCGATATCCTTCCGCAAAAAATGTTACAGCGTCGTTACGTCATGCGCGTCATCGAAAACGTGTTTGAACGTTTTGGGTTTGAACCGCTGCAAACGCCCGCGCTCGAACTCGCGCAAACTCTTTTGGGCAAATACGGTCCCGACGCGGAAAAATTGATTTACGATGCCCGTCATCGCGAAGGCAAAGAAGAGCTCGCGCTGCGCTACGATTTGTCCGTGCCGCTGTCGCGCGTCGTCGCCATGAATCCTGAATTGACGAAACCGTTCAAACGCTATCAAATCGCGCCCGTCTGGCGCGCGGAACGTCCGCAAAAAGGACGCTATCGCGAATTTTATCAATGCGACGCGGATATTGTCGGCGCAACATCCATGCTCGCCGATGCCGAAATTATCGCGATGATTTTCGCGATTTTGAGCGAACTCGGATTCAAGGAATTTGTGACCAAACTTAACCATCGGCAAGTGTTGACGGCGCTGGGTGAATATTCCGGCGTGCCGACTGAATTGCTCGGCGGTTTGTATCGCGCGATTGATAAATTGGAAAAAATCGGACGCGACGGCGTGCGCGCGGAAATGGTCAAAAATCAAATTCCCGCCCCGGCGGTAGAAAAAATTCTTGCGCTGCTCGACCTGCCCACCGACGACCTCGCCGCCTGGCGCGAAATATTGCGCGCCTATCCGCGCGGCATCGCCGGCATTGATGAATTGGAACAACTGACGCAGCACACGCGCGCGCTGGGCGTCAATCCCGCGCGTTTGCAAGTGGATTTGACGATGGTGCGCGGCTTGGAGTATTACACCGGACCGATTTTTGAAACCGTCGTCACGGAACCCAAAATCGGTTCGCTCACCGGCGGCGGACGATACGACGGCTTGATCGGTTTATTTAGCAAAACCGCGCTGCCCGCGACCGGCACAACGGTTGGCATCGAGCGCATCATTGATGTCATGGATGAATTGCGAATGTTTCCGCCGAATTTGGGCAAGACGGTGACGCAAGTTTTGGTCACAGTGTTTGATGCGACGCAGCGCGCCGCGTCCCTCGCGTTAGGGATGGAATTGCGCGCGGCGGGAGTTAATACTGAAGTGTGGTACGACGCGGACGGTTTGGGGAAACAATTAAAATACGCGGCAGCCAAAGCGATTCCCTTTGCGCTCATCGCGGGGCCCGACGAGAACGCCGCCGCGGTAATTACGCTGCGCGACTTGAACTCGGGTGAGCAAAGTCAAATCGCGCGCGACGAGATTATCGCGCGTCTTGGCGAAAAAATCGCGGCGGCATGAAAATTTTTTGCGCCGCCGCGCATCTATGCTATACTATTTTTGTTACGGTGGGATTAGCTCAACGGCAGAGCGCTTCACTGTGGATGAAGAGGTTGTGGGTTCGAAACCCATATCCCACCCACAGGTGGCGAGTTGCGAATGCAACTCGCCCCTTTTAGAGATCGAGAACGAACAAATATTCTAATTCTACGCAGGAGTTTCTTCGCTTGGGTAATCTGATTAATCCCGACAATGCCGGCAAACGCCGCGACCGCTATGTCAAAGCCATCGTGTTGGCGATGCGCGAACTCGTAGGCAAGAAAAAAGTGGATGATGAGGCGCGCGACTTGACCGCGTTTATTGTGTTGACGTTAAAGCAAATTGACGCAACGGTTGACGAGACGTGCGTCGCGTGGGAAAAACGCGATTATTGGATTAAAGCCGACCGTTTTCGCAACGATTGGTTTTGGACCAAAGCGGCGGCAACGAAATTGGAACAAGCGGTCGCCGAAAATAAATGGCAGCTCGTCCCCGCCGCAGTGCAAAATATGGCAAAGCATTTGCAGGATGTCGCTTTGCCGAAACGCGATTGGGGCGCGCCATGGGTCGGCGCGTACGCGCTCTTGATGGACAAGCGCGCCAAAGAAGCGGCGCGCCGGTGAATTGACCCGCATATAGATTTACGCTATCATCGCGTCGTTCAAACTTGCCCGCGTAGCTCAACGGATAGAGCGTTTGTCTTCGGAACAAAAGGTTGGGGGTTCGAGCCCCTCCGCGGGCGTTTGTGTATAATGGACTCGGCAGCGAGTCCATTTTTGTTGTACCTCCTTCGCGCATGGAAAATTTCGAACGGATTGAACGCATCGAAGGCGCAGCGCCCGTCGCGCCCGCGCCGTCGCTTGATATTATCGCGGCGGCAAAACAAGCCGCGCTGGTCATTGCCATCATTGGCATTTTTCTCATTGGATGGGAAATTTTGGCGGCGGCGCAAAACGTGCCGGTATTCTTTTTGCCCAAACCGAGCGACATTGCGCGGCGACTAAGCGCGGCGCTCGCGGACGGCACGCTCACGCGGCACGTTTGGATCACGTGGAGCGAAGCGTTGTGCGCGTTTTTTATCGCGTTTATTTTTTCTTCCGCGCTCGGTTATTTTTTGGCAAAATCGCCGCTGCTCGAAAAAATCGTTTCGCCGTTTATCATCGCCTCTCAATCGCTGCCCATTTTCGCGGTCGCGCCGTTCGTCCTGATTCTGTTCGGCAACGGCTATTGGTCGAACGCGATGATGGGCGCGCTCGTCGCGTTCTTTCCAATGTTGGTCAATACCATCGCGGCGCTGCGCAACATTAGCGCGGAACAGCGCGCGTTGATGCGTTCGTTCGCGGCGGCGGAATCTCAGGTTTTTACGCGGTTGGAATTGCCCGCGAGTCTGCCGTATGTATTTGGCAGCATTCGCATCGGCTTGACGTTAGCGGTGATTGGCGTGCTGGTGGTCGAACTATTTTGGGCGGACCGCGGCATCGGCTTTTTGTTGAATTTCGCGCGCGGGCAATTTGATACGCCGCTGCTGTTCGCCGGCATCGTCGCGTTGATTTTCATGAATCTGAGTATGTACGTCTTTGTCGCGCTATTGGAACGCATTGTCATGCCATGGCGACACGCGCAGCGGTGAAATAAAAATTTGACGCGCCGCGTCATTCTTTATAGAATGACGGCAATTTAATATGACCTCGGGGCAGGGTGATTTGGGCGGCGAAAACTTTGCGGCGCAAAAATTCCCGATCGGTGGTACAGCCCACGAGCGGCGATTCGTGGCACAGACGCAAACATACAGGCAAGCCGTTTGCGTTCACAATTGCAGCAGGATTTGGTGAAAATCCAAAGCCGACGGTATAGTCCGGATGAAAGAGGTTAACGTCCACATGTTCGCTTGACGCGCGCATGTGGCGTTATTGCATTGCATGAGCATCATGCGATGCGCTTGTCCGCATGGCAATCGCCCCGAACAAAATTTTTTGTTCGGGGTTTTGTTTCAGCGCGCAAGCCGCCGCGCCCGCGCGCTGCCTTGCCCCGAATTCATTGCGGGGTATTTTATTTTTGGCGAGCCACGCTCGCGGGAGGATCTATTTATGCGGCACACGTTTTTATTGGGCAGCGCGCTTGCGCTGTTTGTGATTGGATTGAGCGTCGCGTGCGCGTCTGCGGCGCCGCCTACGCCCACCGCCAGAACCATTACACCGGTCACGCTCGTGATGGGTTATATTCCGAACGTTCAATACGCGCCGTTTTTTGTCGCGGAAGACAAGGGGTATTTCGCGGACGAAGGCATCCAAATCAATTACAACTGGGGTTTTGAATTTGACGGCGTTAAACTTGTCGGCGCGAACCAAGCCGAATTCGCGGTGGTGACAGGCGACCAAATCATTCAAGCGCGCGCGCAGAACGTGCCGATTGTTTATATCGGTAATTGGTACAACGCGTTTCCCATTGCGGTCGTTTCGCTCGCGGAGAAAAATATCAAAACGCCGCAGGACCTCGTGGGTAAAAAAGTGGGATTGCCCGGTTTGTTTGGCGCGTCGTATACCGCTTGGCGCGCGCTCTTGTATTCAAGCGGTTTGAATGAACAAACGATGACGGTTGAAAATATTGGTTTTACGCAGGCGCAAGCATTGAGTCAAGGCACGGTGGACGCGGCAGTGGTGTACGTCAACAACGAGCCGGTGCAGTTGCAGTTGGCGGGCAAAAAAATCAACGCCATTAATACATGGGAATACGCCAAGCTGGTCGGCAATGGCATCGCGACCAATGAAGCGACTTTGAAAAATCGCCCCGAACTCGCGCGCGGTTTTGTGCGCGCGTTGACGCGCGGCGTTCAAGCGACGCTCGACAATCCGGACGAAGCGTTGCAGATTGCGATTAAACACGTGCCTGAAGCGGGCGGCGAGAATTTGGCGACGAGCCAAGCGGTTTTGCTCGCGTCCATTCCGCTGTGGAAAAATACGCGGCTCGGCGAAACGCGGCTCGCCGATTGGCAAGCGATGGAACAGTTCATGCGCGATGCGGATTTTATCGCGACACCGGTGGATGTGAACAAAGCATTCACAAATGACTTGGTGCCGTAAATAACAAAAAACGCGCGCGTCGAATTGCGGCGCGCGCGTTTTTTAATTCGCTGCCGTTTGCGGCGGCTTGAGACGAATCTCGCCGTGACGTTCCGGGAAACGACCGGGAATGGCGGTGTAATATTTTTTGATGTGTTCGAAATCGGCTTCCAGATTGCCGGTGGGCATGAAATGCGGTCCAAAACCGACGACTTTGTTTACGTAATCGGCATAACCAAAAACGAGCGGGACTTGGGCGCGCCACGCGATAAAATAGAATCCGGTTTTCCAATACGACGCGGTGCCGCGCGTGCCTTCGGGCGCAATGCCCAAAACAAAGCGTTGTCGCGTTTCAAATTGTCGCGCCATCTGCCCGACAAAATCAGTGCGCTCGCGACGATTCACCGGAATTCCGCCAATCGCGCGCAAGAACCAACCTAACGGAGGAAAAAACAATTCATCTTTGGCAGCCCAAGAAAGATTGATGCCGGTAACCAGCATCAAAAACCAAGCCGCGAATAAATCGGCGCCGGATGTATGCGGCGCGCCAATCACTACACACTTGAGCGGCACCGGATGCGCGATTGAAACGCGCCATCCCGTAAGTGAAAACATCACGCGCGCAAATTGCCGACGAGCCCAGTTGCGATCACGGTATCCGCCAATCAGCGCGCAGGGGATATAAGTGGATTCAGTCATGCGCCAAATACGGCGCCAGATTTTTTAATAATGCCATTATGGCTTGCTCCTTTATCCTAATCTGCCGGGTTTGAGTACGCATCCTATCGCATTACACGGAATTGGCAAATCATGCCAATGCCGCGCGCGGAATAATAATCCACATGTTATAATCAGCGCGAAAGGAGTCGCGATGAGCGAACTGATTCAGATCTTGATTGCCATTTGCCCCGATACCGCGACGGCGGAAAGCAAATTGGAAATTGTATTCAAGGCGCGCGCCGAACAAGGCGTAGCGGTCATTGACGCCGCGGTAGTGCGACGCGACGAGCGCGCCAAATTGCGAATTCATGAAACGACCGATGTTTCAGGCGCGCGCGGCGCGACCATCGGCGCCATACTCGGCGGCGTTCTTGGCTTGCTCGCGGGCCCCGGCGGACTGATCACGGGCGCGGCGGTCGGCGCGCTAGTCGGCGGCACAACCGCGCATGTGTTCGATACGGGCATTCCGCGCCAACGCCTAGAAGAAATCGGCGCCGCGCTCCAACCGGGCAGCGCGGCATTGGTGACGCTCGTCGAAGCGGGCTATGCCAATTTCTTGCAAACACTCTTGGCCGCGCCCGGAATCGAAATCGTAATTGAGAACATGGACGCGGCAGCGGCGCAGCAGCTCGAACACGATTACGCCGTTGCGCGCAAGGCGCTCGCGCTGGGCGATGCGCTCGCTGATGGCGGCACAGCATCCGCCGCCGCCGAACGTTCGCAAGATTGAGAACCCGGTGTTTGACTAGACTATAAATTTGAAACCTTGCGCGTGATTCTTGCGTCTAGTAATTGCCCGCTTGAATGCCACATGTTCGCCAAATTGTTAACGCGCGCGCGTTTATTTGCCGCCTCATCCGAATCAACCGCTCATCCCGGCTATCTGCCCGGACTGGATGGTTTGCGCGCGCTCGCCGTGCTGGCGGTGCTGCTATATCACGCGGACATCGTATGGCTCCCCGGCGGCTTTTTGGGCGTTGAAGTTTTTTTTGTCGTCAGCGGCTATTTGATTACGCTGCTCTTGCTGAATGAATATCGCAAACATCAAACAATCAATTTTCGAAATTTTTGGCGGCGGCGCGCGCGGCGATTATTGCCCGCTTTGTTTGCGATGCTCGCGGCGACGCTAGCGTGGACGGTCGTGTTCTTGCCCGATGAAGCGGCGAGTCTGCGCGGCGATGCGGTCGCGGCATTCGCGTACGTCATGAACTGGCATTTGATCGCGGCGCAGAAGAGTTATTTTGAAACTATCGGCCGCCCGTCTCTATTACAACATTTATGGTCGCTGGCGGTTGAAGAACAATTCTACTTGGTGTGGCCTCTCATTTTCGCGTTCGTCCTCATGCGTTTGAAAACGCGCGGCGCGCTCTGGCTTTTGCTGCTTGGCGCGGCGTTGTCGGCGCTATGGATGGGTTCGCTCTATGCGCCTGACGCGGACCCATCGCGCGTCTATTATGGCACCGATACGCGCGCATTCGGTTTATTGCTCGGCGCGGCGCTCGCGTTGGTGTGGTCGCCGCGCGCGACAAACGAACAGCGCTTGCGGCGACATTGGCTTTTGGATGGCGCCGGCATCTTGGCGTTAGCTGGGCTCGGCGCCGCGTTTCTTTTTATGGACGAGTTCAATCCGTTCTTGTATCAAGGCGGGATGCTGCTTGTTTCTGTCGCTACCGTGTTTTTGATTGCGGCAGTCGTTCATCCAAAATCGCCGCTGGTCGGTCCAATTCTAAGCGTCGGCATTTTACGCTGGCTAGGCGTACGCTCCTACAGTTTGTATTTGTGGCATTGGCCCGTGTTTATGCTTACGCGCCCCCAACTGGATACGACGCTCGAAGGCGGCGCGCTGCTCGGCTTGCGTTTTGCGCTGGCGTTTACGCTCGCCCAAGTTTCATTTCGTTTCATCGAGAGTCCGCTGCGCGGCGGCATTCTCGGGCGCAGTTGGCATAATTGGAGCCAAACGCGCGGCGCGCGCCGTTGGGTGTACGGAACAGCGGCGATGGGCGCGCTCGGATTGTTATTGAGCGGCGGCATTGTGTTGGGCGATGCGGTTGCTCGCGCGCAACCGTCGGAACAACCCGATTATGTTTTGACGCTGCCCGTCGAGCCAGAGCAAATCGCGCCGCTGCCGTTTACAGAAGCGCCGCCAGCGTCAAACATGCGCGCCTCGCAACAAAACGAGGCGGCGTCGCCAGTTTCATCCGAAATGGAAGCTGTGTCATTTGTAATGCCGCTAGAGAATTTCACAAGCGTAGAGACGCAAGCGCCCGCGTTCGATGCCATTCTCGCGCAGGAAGCGCAGCGCGTGACCGATGCGTGGATAGAAAAATTACGCCGCGCGTCCGCGCCAATGATTTATGATGGTATTGAAGATTTTGACAGCGCATTCCACACCAAGATTTGGCGCGATCCAAAAATGACGCGCGCGTGCGTCAACAACTGCGTCACGTCAAGCCCGCCATTGGCTATCGCGCCGCAATCGAACGCGCCATTGGCTATCGCGCCACAATCGAACGCGCCGTTGGCTGTCGCGCCGCAAGCGAGCGCGCCGTTAGTTGTCGCGCCGCAAGCGAGCGCGCCGTTAGCCAATGATGATATACAAGTTTTGGCGATTGGCGATTCGGTCATGCTTGGCGCGTCCAATTATTTACGCCAAGCGGTCAATACGATAATGGTGGATGCGAAATTGGGGCGACAAGTTTCGACGGCGATCCGTTTGCTTCAGGAATACAAAGATGAAAAGCGTTTGCCGCCCATCGTTATTGTGCATTTGGGCAACAACGGGACTTTTACGCCCAAACAATTTGAGGAAATGATGAGCGTGTTGGCGGACACTTCGCGCGTTATCTTTTTAACGACCAAAGTTCCGCGCAAATGGCAAGACACGAATAATGCGACGCTCATTCAGGGCGTTGAAGCGTATCCCAGCGCGTTGATTGTAGATTGGAATGGCATGGGCGCGTCGCATCCCGAATGGTTTTGGAAGGACGGTATTCATTTGCGTCCCGATGGCGCCAAGTTTTACGCCAACCTTGTCGCCGCGACATTAGAACAAATCGCGACACCATAAAAAATTTTCGCCGCGCGGCGAAAATTTTTTTATTTCGCGAATCGTTTAGCGTTCTTTAAATTCGCGCCGCAGCGCGTCAAGCATCATCAACGCGGTCAAATCCTCCAACGCGTCGCCTTGGCGCAGCGCGACGGTCAAGGTATAATCGCGCGTCCCCCCCCCCCACATGTGAA
>JAJTXZ010000071.1 GCA_021463195.1 Anaerolineae bacterium | reverse complement strand
CGGCAGAGATTCGAGCCAAGGGCCGACGATGAGCGCCAAAGCGCTCACTGCCAACGTCCAGAAAATCGGCGTGATGGAGCGATGCCACGCTAACGGATGTCGCGCGAAACCGGGATATGTGTCAATCAACAATCCCGCCATAACCAGCGAAGCAAAACCCCAGATGTTGGCGTGAATATGCACTTCGCGCATATCGTCGAGATGCAGCCATTTAGCCCAACCCAACCACATGCCCGTGCCAAGAAAAATGCCCAACAGCAAATAACTTGTGCCGCCGATATAGAATTTCCAACTCCACTGCGGCGCGCGGGGTCGCATTTGAAACAGCTGTATTCCCAACAGTAGCGCGGCGAGCAAGACGAACGCGCCGCCCGCGAAAATCAACGCGCCATGAACTAACGGAATGCTAATCAACAAAATCAACAGTCCGCCATTCAATGCGAACCAAATATCCCAGCGCATCGGCGGCTTGGGCTTGGCGGCGCGCGCGGCGACGAGCTGCGGAAGCAAGCCAAATACGATTTCCGCGAATAGTCCGAGCGTAATGAAATGCACGCGCAGCCAGCGCAGTCCGTTGAACCATGTCAGCAAGCCAAGGTCCGCCAAACTCGAAGCCAACATCGCAAGCGCCGCCAAACCCGCAAACAATCCCGCCATTAAAAAATAAGGTCGCAATGCGCTGTTTCCTTTCAGTTCGTTCAATTCAACTCGATCGTATTTTGCGATTTTATCGAGTAGCTTGACTAGCTGGTTTGTTCCTCATTCGTCTCGTCGGGCTTGGTTCGTTCCTCGTACTGTTTGATAATTTGCTCGGGGTCATAATCGCCCCATTTGGAATCGAACGTGAGGGCAAAACTGACCATATTCGCAAGTTCGGCTTTTTCACGCGCGCGCGCGAGCGCGCGGTCGCGTTGCGCGGCGGCGCCTGTATCCAATAATTCTGTCGCGGGCAGCGTCGTCAAAATTTTGACCTGAACAATATCGCCGCGCGCATAGTCCAATGTTTCGCCCGCGCCGTGTCCGAGCAACGTTTGAGCGAGCGGAGTATTGACGCTCAACAAACCCTTGGCAAAATCCGCCGCGTCGTCGTTCACCACCACAAACGTTAATTTTTCGCGCGTGCGGTCGCGCGCAATCATTTCAATTTCCACGCGCGCGCCGAGCGCGACCAAATTTTTTTCCATCGCAACGCATCACAATCTTGGACACAGTTGCCGCAGAGCCACATCGTTTTTTTCGCGTAAATTCAAAGCCGCGTCCCAATGATGTATCTGTAAAACGCCGTGTCATATTTTGTTCGTTCTTTTACGTAACTCTTTGGCGTTTCGAGTGTTTTTTAATTATACGGAATTTTTCCTAGACCCGAAAGGAGCATAAGGATGGATCTGATTATTTGGATTATCGTCGGCGCTATCGGCGGTTTTCTCGCGAGTTTCTTTGTCAAGGTCCCAATGGGTGGACTCGTTGGCAATATCGTCGCGGGAATAATCGGCGGTCTGCTCGTTGGTTGGCTCGGCAGTATGGTTTCATTTCTGCCTGCCGTGTCCGGCTTGAATCTCACCTCGATCATTGCCGCCTTTATCGGCGCGCTCATCGTCAGCGTCGTGGCTGGATTCCTGCTCAAAGGACGTGGCTAAATTTAGCCGCGTTAAAAAACGCCGTCGGGTTCCCGGCGGCGTTTTTTTATTGGACGTTAAAAGTTTGCCACGCGGTTTTGGCGCAGCCGCGCGCATTGCACGCTTTGACGCGCCATACATACGTCTTGCCTTTATTCAATGCTTTGGTGCGATAGTTCGATACGTCGAGTTTTAGATTCTTGTCCACCACAGTTCCGATGGGTGAATTTTCGCGCACCCAGACTTTATATTTGACGCCACAGCCGACATCGCTCCAATCCAAATTCACGCGCGGCTTTGTCACCGTCGCTTGATTGATTGGCGCAACCAGAGTCGGCGCCAGCGGTTTGCGATCGCAATTCTGGGGTGTAGCGGAAGGCGTCGGCGGCGGATTTTCGTTATTTTGTTTCCACGTTTGCAAAACTTGGAGCAGCGCTTGCGGCGCGTTCGACGCGACAGCATTGCCCGCCTGATCTTGCTCATTTACGCCGTGACACGATTCGCACACGCGAATTTCGCCCGGTTGAAATGTAAGCCACATACGTTCGCGCACCACCGCAGCGCCGGCGCCGTCTGTCGTCTGCCATGTCATGGCGCGGCGCGCGGGAACGAACGCGGCGACCGAACCATCCGCCGCGACGATGACGCTGCTTGGCGGCGCGTTGACGAGCGCGGGATTATTCGCCGTCGCCGCGCTATCGTGCATATATTGCGCGAGCACGCGTCGCCCCGCGTATGGATTCACCGTGCCGCCATAACCGCGCCGCTGATCGCCTTGAAACAGTTGCAAATAGCGCGCATCGTAAATCTTGTCGCCGTTTTGATAATTTCGGCTCAATGTTTGCGCGCCATTCGGCACGCGCAAATTGTATGGCTGCTGCAAATCAAAATCATCGCGCTGCGTCACATTCCGCACAACCATCAACGCGAGATTGTGGTCGCGCAAATATTTTTGAAATGCCGCGACATTCACCTCTGCTTGCGTAAAAACATTTTGTTCGATGGCGGGTAACGGCGTGACGCGCGTCGGCGGACGCGCCCGCGCGCGCACTTCCACCGCTTGCCATTCCCACAACAGCCCCGAATAAGTTTTCACCTCGTCGGGACTCCACCAACTGAGCGTTTTATGGATACCGCTCGTCAACAGTTGGTCGGGCCCCCAATAACCGCTGCCCAATAATTTGAGCGTCTTGAGTCGAAAAGCGTAATGCGAAATATTTGCGCCCGCGTCAGAATCATACGCCGTGTACGCGGTGTGCGCGGCGACCAGCGCGCCGGACGCGAGCGGCAAAATATCGCGGTAATGTCCGGTGTTGTCAGGTCCTGGCGTATCATCAAAACCCGCCGTATCGCGATGCGTCCAATAGGTGACCGCCATCGCATCCGCGTTGAATGGCGGCGCGCCATTGATGCTGATGATTTGCCCCGACGCATGCGTGCCAAATTCTGGCACATCAATCCCAAAATAACGATTCGCGTCAGTCGGGTCTTGCTCAATTTGCATAAAATTCTCGACATGTTTGGTGTTGGCGTGCGGGCTGGAATATTCGCCGCTATATTTCAACGCGGGATCATCGTTAAAGCTCGGTTCCATGTACACATGCAATTCGTGGCGTCCGATGTGATTCAATGTTTCTTCAGACGTGCCATCCTGATTAATCTGCCACGCGGCGAAATCGTTAAAAGTATGTCCGTTGAGATTGGTGCCTTGCAGTAAATCCGCGCGGTCATCACGCGGTTCGGGGAACACCTCAGCGCGCGAGGCAAGGCGCGACGCGTCGGCGGCTTCGCTCGCGTAATTGAACGAACAATACGCGGAACAACTGTTGGCGGGATTAAACGGCGCGTTCGCTTCATAATCGCTGTCCGCTTGTTGATCGCGCTGCAAATGATCCCATCGCGTGAAAATGACGCGCCCAAAACTATCCACAAACGGCGTAAACGCGCCTGACGGCGCGTGATTCAATAAAAACAAATCGCCGGTGATAGGATTCAATGACCATAATCCTGTTACCGTCGCGGCGGATTCGTATTCGTCCAACTGTGGATACAAATGCGCCGAGCCGTCGCGTGGGCGGTCGCTGGCGAAAATGATGCGATCATCGCTGCCATAGGTCGGACTAATATTGTTGTAATGGGCGGGCTGGTTCGGCACTTTGGTCAGCGCCGCTGTTTCGTTTTTACCGAGGCCCGTGATTTCGTACAACTGCCAATAATATGTTTCATATTGATATTGCTGCGTGGCAGCGCCGCTAACCATGCTAAAAATCGCTTTGTCGCCGTTCCAATGCACGGCTGGGTCGCGCACCGCAATCGCGTTTGCGCCGAGACAGCCGACATTATTTTCGCAGCCGCCTGATATGAACGTGTTATAGCCCAGCTCTTGCGTGAGATTACGCAAGGCGCCGTCGGGATAACGAATCATCAAATCGCCGCCGCGCGGCGCGGCATCGAGCGTGGCTTGTTGATTGCCGATAGCAGAGCCGACGGTGGTGTAATCTTGATAGACGGGTGTTTGCGTGACAAAGAGAATTGGATTGGGGATAGCGTTGGACGCGGCATGGACCGCGGCGGATTGCGTCACACCCAACAAGCCGAGGCAGCACAATACGCGGAGGATTATTTTTTTCATAGAGGCGGCATTGTGAAACGATTGATTCGCGTTACATCTTTGCGCGCGATTTTTTAGCGGATTGGCATAACGCGAATGATTGAATGGTGATAGCAGGCGGATTGATTGTATCAAGCTGCGCCATATCTGGCTATAGGAAAAAAGACGCTATGGAAATTGCCAGAACCAGAGGTTGTTATCGGCGGCGTTGACCAACACGATTTTTTTGCCGTCGGGCGAGACATCCCAATCGCCGCTCGCAATCGTAAACGGTTGATCCGATGGAGTGAGACGGCGCGTTGTATCTGTCTCGATATCGTATTCGAAAAACGCGTGAGTTGGAATTTCCGCCGCATTCAACGCGTTCAATTCAAACGGCACATAAATCAAACGCGCGACATCGCGCCACTGCGCGGGCCCAAAGAAATCCAATTTGCGCGTTGCCGCGCCGCCCGTACGCGCGAGCCACAAACCATTGCGCGCCGCGTCAGCGTCATTCGTAATGCCATACACGATCCATTTTCCATCTGGCGACGGCGCGGCGAGGCGAATTCGTTCCGCGCGCGCGATTTCAGTCTGCGTATTGGCGCGCAAATCATACACCGCCAGAATGGTGTCAAAGGTGTCACGCGCCGCGCGTCCATTCACCAGCAAACGATTATTGTCGAGCCAACCGCTGACGCCGCCGCGCAAAACCTGGAGAATACGCTGCGGTTCGCTGCCGTCCAGATTCGCCAACATGATATTCGACACGCGGTTTTCAATGGGAAACGTTTCGCGCGTTTCCGTCCACACCAGCCGCGTGCGGTCGGGCGCAAGTTGGACCGCGCGTCCGCCGTTTTTGATAACCCATTCTTGACCGTCACTCACGCGAATCAAACGCGTGCCGGTCGGTTCGGGAATCTGCGCGTAATCAAATTCGGGCGTGTAGAACGCGATGCGTTCGCTCCACAATTCGCTCACGCGCGGTTTGGACAACGCGACGCGATACATGCCCGCCGACGCGTCAGTTTGCGGTTTATCAATAAAAATGACGCTTGTCGAGTCGGGCAGCCAACCGGGATTCACGCAACAAGCGCCGTCCATCAGCTGCGTAAATTGCGCTGGCACAGCGGTCGCCGTTGGAATTGGCGTGAATGTGGCGGTGGGCGCGCGCGTTGAGGTGGGCGCGACAGTCGCGGGTGTGGTCGGCGTAAGCGTCGGGCGCGCGCGCGTAGCTTGCAGCGCGATGGTTGCGCGCGGCACGGTGATGGGCGCGCCAAGCGTTGACGTTGGCGCGGGCGCGGCGCAGCCCGACATGCATAAAAGAATGAGGCAGAGCAAAAAAGATTGACGCATCAGTTTCGATATGCTATAGTGCAAATGCTTGTCCGTCGCGCTATTACAAGGAGGTGTCTTTCAACACCATGTTCCAAACGCAGCACGCTCTCAAGCGGATGGCGCAGCGTAACCTATCGGAACGCGATGTAGAATATGTAATGACGCATGGCTGCCGCGAATTTCGCGGCGGCGTGGAATTTCGGTATCTGAGAAAGCGCGATATTCCACCTCAAGACCAGTCCCAATTCGCTCGACTGGAAGGCACAGCGATTGTCGTCGGGAGCGCGAGCGATACGGACGTGATTACGGTCTGGCGCAATCGCAAAAATGGGTTGCGACACATCCGACAAAAATCCAAAGAAAATTTCTGGCGACGCAAAGCGCGTACGAATTAGCGTAACAACAGAATCAATTCGCAAGCGGAACGTTTGACTGCGTCCAACTTTTGGAGTGAGCGTTGGCGCAAGATTTTTGCGATCACATGTTGTTGCGCTGCGAAATGGTTAACAGTTTTCGCGTGACGGACGGTTAAAGGTTTCCTTGAAAAAAGGAAACCTTTTTTTTGCGCGCGGATTTCGCGTTTGCAAGCGCGAACCAAAACCTTAGAGCGAATTCCATTTTGATTGGTGGGCAGACCTTTCGGGTTTCCGAAAACCCGAAAGATCTTGGCCCACAAACGAACTAGGAATTCGCTCTAACGAAAATTGAACGCGGGGGGCCATGGCTCGGCGTATTCGTTCAAAAACGCGCCGCCGCGCACTCCATCGGGTTGGTCGTACAACGTTTGCCATTGGCGCGGGTTATTTAAATCGCGTTCAAAGCCGCGCCCGAATTGCCCCACTAACGCGAGCGTGTCCCAATCCGCGTCAATCAGATTGATGGGGTTGACGAATTTTGTGTTTTTCGCGTCGCGGATTTCCAGATGCAAGTGCGGACGGGAATGACACGTTTCATCCGGGTCGCCGCTTAACGCGACCACTTGTCCTTGCGTCACGCGGTCGCCCGCTTTGAGTTTCGGCGTTTCGAGCAAATGTCCGTACATGGACATCCAGCCGTTGCGATGGTCAATCAATAAATTATGCGGCGCGCTGCCCCACGGACCATCCACGCCAATGACGACGCCATCGCCAATGGCGACGATTTCTGTGCCGCATGGCGCGGACAGATCGAGCCCAAAATGCAAACCCTGCCCCGCCGCGTAAAAGTTGCGACGATTGGCGTACGCGCCGGTGGTGTTGCCGTACATTTGTCCGAGCAGCCAAGTGTCGGGTCCAGGCGGCGCATTGAATGGTAGGATAAAAGGTTTGGATGCCGCGCTTGGCGGAACGTTAGCGGAGGCGGAGGTGAAAACTGCGCCAAAAAGCAGTCCGCATAACACAGCTGCCCAAGCGCCGCGCAAAAGTTTGAATATCCGCTTGCGGTCGCGCGCGGTCAAGACGCTGCGAGAATCTTTCACAGTGGTTCGTCCGACGAAGAGGTCACATCCGATTGCGGAAAATCTATGGGCATTTCGCGCAAGCCCGCGCGCGGCAAACGCCGCGCCATGATATAGCCCAGCACGCACAAAAACAATCCGCCGACATATAACAATATGCGGTCGCCAAGTCCAAAATTCAGTCCGCCCAGACGAAGCAAATCCATCAAGCCGAGAATCAACATGAAAAAGCCGACAGAAAAAACGCCCGCGCCCATCAAAGTGGTCAACATGGGGTTCCTCCTTTATCCGCGCCGCAACTCGAGCAGCGTCATGTAATAGCCCAGCGCGCAGTTGATGCAGCCCGATACAAAGAGCAGAACCTGCTCCAATTCCGTAATGCCGAGCGGATTGATTAAATCAATCACCGCAATCAAGAGCGTCGTCATGCCGCCGATGAAAAGCTGAATCGCCATCGCGGTTGGCGACCAATATGGACGCGTCGCCGCCAGCGCGATATTGGCGACGATGAGCAGCAGTCCGATAATTGGAATAAATGGCGCGGTTAACATCGTGCCTCAATATTGTTTCACAATCGTCCGATACGCGCCCGGTTGACGCGCTTGGAACAGTTGTAATTCTTCGCGATATTTTTTCACCGCGTCCAAATCAATTTTACCAAACGCCCAGCCCTCTTGCGGCAAATCGTTTTCCTCGTCGCGCGGCACTTGTCCATACAATTCACCGCGCGGCCCCAACACCAACGTCTCGCCAAAAAATGAATAGGTATACTCGCTGCCGATGCGGTTCGCGCCGCCGATAAAGACCGCGTTTTCGTACGCGCGCGCGAGCAGATACGTTTTCCATTCATCCACGTTTGGCGCTTCCCAATTCGCCGGCGCGATAATCAATTCTGCGCCATCGAGCGCCAGCGCGCGCGCCGCTTCGGGGAACGCCAAATCCCAACCGAGCAGCATGCCGACATTGCCGAAATCGGTTTCAAACACCGGAAATTTCATGCCTGGACGGAACGCCATTTTTTCTTCGCCTTTGAGGTGCACTTTGCGATATTCGCCCGCGACCTCGCCGTCAGGCCCAATCAAAATCGCGGAATTGTAAATGACGCTTTCGACTTTGTGCTTGACCACCAAACCGGTCGCAATCCAAGTATGAAAATCGCTCGCCAATTTGCCGAGATAATTGCTCGTCAAGCCGGGCAGCTGTTCCGCTAAATCGGTAAAGTTCACGCCATTCTCGTAACCCGTCGTCGCAAGTTCGGGAAAGACGATGAGATTGACGCGCTGGGTCGCGCAAATCTGTTGAATCATTTTGCCCATGCGGTCGAGATTGTCATTGACCGCGCCGAGCTGCGGATGAAATTGGACCATCGCAATGGTGACGTCACGCATAAAGACTCCCGAGCCATTCGATTTTTTTTGCAGACACCTTTTGGCGCAATGATTCTAGCATCGTTAAAAACATTCGGCAACCAAAGCAACGTATAATAGGTTATTATCAGAGCAAGCGCGTTATAGTTTGAATTAGAGTGAATTCCTATTCGATTGAAGGGATAAAACCTTTCGGGTTTCCGAAACCCGAAAGGTTTGTCTCTTGAACTCATCAGGAATCTGCTCTAACATTCGCGGGACGGCGCTATCGCAGCGCGGCGACGCGCTGTCGCGGAAAGGCGGGAGGGTGGATTCATCAACAACACAAGAGACCGGACACGGCGCGCGCGCCTTGAACCAAACGCTGACGTATTATGCCGCATTCATCGCGTTGGGTTTGACGGTGGCATCGCTCGGTCCGACGCTGCTTGGCTTGGCGGAACAAACGGGCAGTATGCTGAGTCAAATCAGTTTTTTATTCACGACGCGCGCGTTGGGTTATCTCGGCGGCTCGTTCATCGGAGGACGCTGGTATGACCGCTTGCCGGGACATCGCATTATGGCGCTCGCGCTTTTGGCGATAACCGCGCTGCTCGCGTTCGTGCCGATAATACCCGTTTTGGGAATTTTGACGCTGGTTCTGCTCGCCATCGGCTTTGCGGAAGGCGTGGTGGATGTTGGCGGCAATACGCTGATTGTATGGGTGCATCGTGAACGCGTGGCGCCGTACATGAGCGGCTTGCATTTATTTTTTGCGATCGGCGCGTTTCTATCGCCATTACTCATCGCGCAGATGATTTTGTGGACCGGCGCTTTCGGTTCGGGCTATTGGCTCCTCGCGGCGTTGCTTATTCCGGTCGCGTTATTTTTGTTTCCGCTGCCGAACCCCGCGCCGCTTGTTTCGCGGAAAGAACACGCGGCGGCGCGGCCGAATCTATCGCTGCTGACATTATTCGTCGTGATGTTTTTACTCGTGGCCGGCGCAGAAGGAAGCTTTGGCGGTTGGATTTTTACGTACGCGGTCAAAAGCGATTTAGCGGATGAATACACTGCCGCGTATATCAACGCCGCTTTTTGGGGCGCGTTCATGCTTTCGCGTCTCGCTTCGATTCCAATTGCGGCGCGCGTTCGCCCGCGCGTAATTGTGTTGGCGGATTTGGCTCTAGCGCTGGCGGGGTTCGGACTCTTGCTCGCGTTTTCATCAGCCGTTTGGGCATTATGGCTCGGCACGATTCTATTTGGACTCGGCATCGCGTCCGTATTCCCCACCTTGATAACGTTCGCCGGACGGCACATGGTTATTACAGGCGCGGTGACCGGCTGGCTGTTTGTCGGCGCCAGTTTGGGCGGCATGATTTTGCCATGGCTCATCGGACAATATTTTGAAACGCTTGGGCCCAAATTTCTCTTGGCGCTGCTGACTGGCGCTTTAATTTTGGCGATTGGCGTATTTGGCGTCATTTTGATATTGGTCCGCAATTTATCAACGCAGCATTCCGTCACGCCGCCACCCGCAGAGCGGCGCGTCACGGAACATAAACTGTAACGCAAGTTATCAAAGCGCATTTCACTCAAGTGAGCGAAATTCGTCCGTAAATTGAATCCCAAGACGAAAAGCGTTTGTTGTATAATCAAGCAAAACACAGGAGCAAAACATGAATTATCGTCGTTTAGGTTCGACTGGCTTGCAAATCAGCGAGTTGTCATTCGGCGCGTGGGTCACCTTTGGCGACCAAATCGGCCAAGAGATGGCGGAACGTTTGATGCGCGTCGCGTTTGACGCGGGCGTAAATTATTTTGACAATGCCGAATCGTACAGCGGCGGCAAAGCCGAGACGATTATGGGCAATGTGTTTAAAAACGCGGGCTGGGCGCGCGAGACGTTCGTTGTTTCGACAAAATTTTATTGGGGCTTGCGCGAAACGGTCAATCAACGCAATACGCTCAACCGCAAATATTTGCTCGAGGCGATTAACGGTTCATTGAAACGCCTGCAGCTCGATTACGTGGATATTGTATTCGCGCATCGGCCTGACCCGGATACGCCTATCGCTGAAACGGTGTGGGCGATGCACAAGCTCATCGAATCCGACAAGGCGTTGTATTGGGGCACCTCCGAATGGAGCGCGTACGAAATTGTTTCCGCGATTTATCTCGCCGAAAAATATCATTTGCACAAACCCGTTACCGAACAATCGCACTATAATATGTTCACGCGCGAAAAATTGGAAAAAGAATATCTGCGCCTTTTCCAAGAGCATCATTACGGCGACGTGATATGGAGTCCGCTCGCCTCTGGTTTTCTCAGCGGCAAATACAATGATGGCATTCCGGCGGATTCGCGCGCCGCGCAGCCCGGTTACGAATGGCTGCAAAAAACTTTTACCAGCGCCGAACGCATTGATAAAGTCAAACAGCTCGCGCCGATCGCGAGCGATTTGGGCGCGACGATGGCGCAGTTGGCGATTGCGTGGTGTTTGAAAAATCCGTATCTCAGCAGCGTCATTCTCGGCGCATCGCGCCCGGAACAGTTGCAAGAAAATCTCGGCGCGCGCGCGATTGCGCCGCTGCTCACGCCCGAGACGCTGGAACGGATCGAAAACGTTTTGCAAAATAAACCGCGCTAGAAACGCGACCGCAAAGAATTTAAAAAATTCGCGCGGTCGCGTTTTTTCTCAACCGCGCATTTCATCCAAACGCCGCCATAGTTTCGCGCGGCGCATTGTATTTTTATATACTTTCAACAAAGGTAAAGGTTTTTTTAATTGACTTGGCGCTTTGTTAACCTATACTATTTGGCGTCACCAAAAAGTTGGCTCGGCATCCTTTTGCCGCTCAACTGAAATAGCGTTACAGGAGTGAAAGACGACCATGTCCCAACCAACCATCGGCTTGTTATTAGTGAATCACGGTTCGCACTCTGCCACTTGGCGCCAAGCCCTCTTGGACCTTGAAGCCCGCGTGCGCGCTTCCATTCTCGCAGGCGGACGCGTGCGAGGAATCAAGACCGCGCACATGGAATATACCGAACCATCCATCGCGACACAGATGAAAGCGTTTGACCAAGAGGGTTTTACGGATGTAATTGTGGTGCCGATATTTTTGACCGTCAGCCCGCATTCGCTGGATGATATTCCAACCATTCTCGGACAAAAACACGACGCCCAAGTCATCCAAGCGCTCGACGAAGAAAAAATCGAGCGCTATACGCCCACCGCTCGAACGCATATGGCGCCGCTGCTCGATTTTTCAAATACGTTGCAAAAAAATATTTTACGTCGCAGCAAAGCTCTCTCGCGCCAACCGGAAAAAGAGAGTTTGGTGCTAATCGGCTATGGCGATGAAACGTATGACAAGGAATGGGGCGCGCTGTTTGACCAAGTGGCGGAACACGTAAAACAAAATATCGGCATCAGCGAACATAACTATGGCTGGTGCGGACACATCGTGCGCTACAATCCCGCAGAGACAACCAAAACGATCAGCGCGGCGTTGCAAAAAAGAGATGCCGCCGTCGTCATTCCGGTTCTCGTCGCCTATGACGAAATGTTTCAGAAAAATATTATCGGACGCGGCATCGAACAAGTGGAAGGACATCAAGACAGAGTTTTATACAAAGGCGACGCTATTTTGCCCGACCCCGACATTGACGATTGGGTTATTCGCATCACCGCCGAATACGCCAACCAGATTGGCGGCGCAAGCAATGGCAAACCGCGCGACAACTCGGACATTACACAACCTTTGGAATACGGCAAATAAAATACGCCGTATCCGAACGGCGTCTTGTGCGACCAGAACGTTGCTGCATATAATCTGAAAAATATAAAGCGCGCTCTGACGACGCGCTTTTTTTCATGCGCTATGGCAAAATCCATTAACCGCGTGCGCGATTTTTTTCGCGCCAATAATCTCGACATTGAAATTCGCGAGCTACCCGACTCGACCCGCACCGCGCAGTTGGCGGCGGATGCGGTGGGCTGCGCCTTGGGCCAAATCGTCAAATCGCTCGTTTTTATTTTGGACGAACGCGATACCGTCCTCGCTCTCGTCGCCGGCGATCGTCGCGCCGACCCATTCAAAATCGCGCGCGCGCTGCGCGCCAGCACCGTCCGCATCGCGAACGCCAATGAGGTGCGCGAACGCACCGGTTTCGCCATCGGCGGCGTCGCGCCCGTCGCGCACATCGGCGACGCGATACATACGACGCTGCTCGATGATTCGTTGTTGCGCTTTGAAAACGTTTGGGCGGCGGCAGGCACCCCGCACGCGGTTTTTCCGATTGCGCTCGCGACGCTGCAAAAATTGACCGACGCGCAAGCCGCGGAAATTACGCTCCGCGAAGAACAAGCAAAATAAAAACAATCCGCACGCGTAACGCGTGCGGATTGTTTTTTGTTTGAATTTTGCGGCGCATTTGCGCGCTGCCTTTTAGACACTGCGCGCAATCTGAATTATTTACTGTTGTTACACGCATTCACTAAAAAATAGCGCGCAAACGTACGGCAAATTTGAAATTTGCCCTACTACTGCGTAACGTGAGTTATTTGTTCTTTTTCGCGTTTTTTCCCGACGCTTTTTTCTTGCCGCCGGAATGACCGTTCTTTTTCGCGCGCGTGGCAGAAACGCGCCGCGTCGCGGGACGCCGTCGCGCGGGCGCGCGTTTCTTTTTCTCGCGCGCAATTTCAATAGGGCGATAGTCCACGGCGGGCGCATTGGCGCGCGCGATTAGGTCGTGTCCAAGCAACCGCGCCGCTTCAAGCACTTGTTCGATGTCGCGGTCAAAGATTTGCAATACCACATTCAAATCGCGCCCGCGCCGCACGGTCGCCATCACCATCAACTCTAGCACGCGATTTAAATCCAGTTCGCCCGATTCCGCGTACACACTCGCGCTTTCACGCAATTTCATCGGATAACGAAAAGGGTCTTGCTGCGGATGCAGTCCCGGTATCGCGTGCGTTTCCGATTCCCAGCCGCCGCTTAAACCAAAAATATGCACATCGTCCGCCAACGTATCGAGCGCGTATTCCAGCGACGCCTCGAACGAAACGCGTTCATCCGCCCAAGCGCCGGTTTGCAGCATACGTCCGCGCGAGCTCCACAAGTGCGCAAGATTGAGCGCGAGTTTAGTATGGCGCAGCGCTTTGCGACATTCCTTTAACATCAAAAACGCTTCCGCGCCGGTGGCGGGAAATTTTGGAAATTGCAGCGTTTCGATGACAGGCGTGAAACTCATCTCGCGCGCCGTATAGTAGGTGGCAAAGACATTGAAAATTTTGATCGCCTTTTCCATCTGATCTTGGCGATTCCAGTTCCACTTGTCCACCTGCGCGAGATGAAACACAAAATAATCGGCGTCAATATATTCGGCGAATTCCATCGCCTGCTTGGTCGCTTCAATCGCTTCGTATTTGTGAAAAAAATTGGACGAGAGCGCGTCGCGATTTTGAATGGGCTGATGCACGCCGATACGCATGTTCGGCGCGCGTAAACGCGCCAAAAGTTCGGGCGCGGCTTGCGCCGCGCGCCACCAGCGATTTGTTTTGCGCGGAATAAATTGGTCGGGGAACGTCGCTGGGACCGTCCATAAATCTTCGGGTTGCAATTCCAACAGAATGCGCGGCGAATTGAGACGCGCCTGATACAATTCAATATAATCGCCCAAGCGTTCCGGCACGCGCAAATTGCGCGGCAAGTCCGCGCGATTCAAATCCGATAAAGCGCAGCCGACAATAATTTCTGACATAGTTTGATTGTGTAACCTGTTTGGCGCGTTGGCGGGCAAATTTAAAATTTGTCCCGTGTTTGCGCGTGTCAAACTAAATTGCGCGGAGAATTTTCGGCGGCGTTAACCACACCAGTTGCCCGGTGAGCGTCTCGCCAGCCGCAAGGTCTACGCGCGCCAAACTCGCTTTGGTCATACGCACGTTGCCGCCAGTGAGCAGCGCAATCACGCCGCTTAGGTCCGGCTCGTGTCCGACAAACAAAAGATCGCGGTCCATGTGTTCGTTTACCAGTTGACGCAGCGCATTGAGGTCAAAGCCCGGCGCGAGCAGCGATGTCGTTTGAAACTCGACCGCCAAAGCGGCGGACACCGCCTCTGCTGTTTCTGCCGCGCGCGGCAGCGGGCTAGTTAATATCACATCCGGCTGCAATTCCAGCTTGCGCAACGCGCGCGCGACCGCTTGGACCTGCTTGCGCCCTTTTTTAGTCAGCGGTCGTTCGTCGTCCGGCTGCGTCCAATCATCCCAATCCGCTTCGCCATGCCGCAGAAAATAAAATTTCATACGCGCCTCTTTCACCAAATACTGCGCGCGCGATTATACCCGTGTAAGCCACGCCTGCCAAGTGATACAATTCGTAAAGGCACTTTACTTTCGGAGTGAATTGCCAAGCGCTTGGAAAGCGCGTGCGATCGAGTTCATCCGCAGGGACGTTTCGTGTTTTTTGTTGGCGCGAATTGGATTCGCCCGCAACCTGACGAACCAAGCGAACCAAGCTACAATTTTGTGATTCGCCCGCGCGCGTGTATAATTTGCTCTTGCCCGCGTGGTGAACGTTTAGCCGCGCGATTTTTGTGTAAGGGCGAAGCATTTGCCGAGTTGTCCCGCTAACCGGTAAATGTTTCGCCCTTACCAGCGCCATTAGGAGCTTGTCAACGTGAAACGACCGTATCAACCAAAACGTTTGCACCGTTTGCGCGTGCATGGTTTTCGTCGCAAAATGCGCTCTCCCGGCGGGCGTAATGTCATTAAAGCCCGCCGCGCCAAAGGACGCGCGCGGCTAACCGTGGGCGTCAAACGCGCCAAAGTGTTTCGCAAACCATAACGCGCCAGGGTAAAACATTCGCATGCGTAAGCATTTTCAAATTTCACCACGCGTTTGCGAATGGCTCACCCTCTGTTCATCGCGTGAAACGCGCGTGGCGACTGAAAAAGCAAGCCGACGTACAGCGGGTGTGGCAAGAGGGACGCGCATTTGCCCACCCGCTTGTCATATTGCGCGTGCGCGCCAATGAATTGGCGCAAACGCGCGCGGCATTCGTCGCCGGCAAAAAACTCGGCAACGCCGTCGCGCGTAATCGCGCCAAACGACGTTTGCGTCACGCGCTCGCGCTGTATTTTACGCAGCTGCCGCCCGGCTTGGATTTGGTCTTGATTGCGCGGAATAATATCAACGCGGTTCCATTTGCCGAATTAACGGTGGCAGTGCGACAAACGCTGATTCGCGCCAAACTGCTTGAAGCATGAAATATCTCGCGCTCGTGCCAATTCGTTTGTATCAACGCTTTATCTCGCGCGGCTTGCCTTCGGCTTGTCGTTTTCAACCAACCTGTTCGCAATACGCGCTTGAAGCGCTTGAGCGGTTTGGTTTATTGCGCGGCGGTTGGCTGGCGCTAAAACGTATCTTGCGTTGTCATCCATTTCACGCGCCCGGTTTTGACCCGGTGCCGTATCGTGATTGAACGACGCGAATTTTTTTTGCGAAATGCTTTTTGTCAGGAGTGTAAACATCAACAAGTTCATCGTATTCGTTTTGGCGTGGGTCGGTTTGACCGTTTTGACCGCGTGCGGCGGTTCCGCCGGAGCCATCGGTTGGTCGGGCGCGGCGCTCGATGCCAACGCCCTTTTTTATGGCGGCAACGATGCGTATCTCTACAAGCTCGATGCCGCCACCGGAGCTTTTCAATGGGTGTTTCCCAAAGATAAAAATCTGACCACGCTGTATGCCACGCCCGTTGTCGCGAACGGCTTGGTCTATGTCGGCGGTTATGACGGCGTGATGCGCGCGATTGACGCCAATAGCGGCGACCAACGTTGGCAATTTCCTCAAACGCCCAACCTTGCCGTATACGGTCCGATTGTGCCGACGGTCTTGCTTGTCAATAATATCATCTATTACGGCGATAATACCCATAACTTTTACGCGCTCGATGCCGCCACCGGAACTTTGAAATGGAAATTTCAAGCGCAGAACAAGATTTGGTCTAGCGCGGTCTATGACCAAGGGACGATCTATTTTGGCGTGATGGATCACAAGTTGTATGCGCTCGACGCCAGTACCGGCGCGCAAAAATGGACGTTCACGGCAGGCGGCTTGATTGCCGGCACGCCGCGCGTGCAAGATGGCGTCGTCTATGTCGGCGCTTTGAATATGCTCCATGCGGTGGATGCCGCGAGCGGACAACTCAAATGGACTTTTATGGCGACTGATTCTAATGAATGGATTTGGGCGCAGCCAACCGTCGCCAACAATACTGTTTATATCGGCACTTTGGCGGGTAATGTCTATGCGCTGGACGTCGCGACCGGCAACCGACTCTGGACATTTCCTTTGGCAAACCGACCTGAAATTCGTTCGGCAATCGTGGTGGATGGCGATGTCGGCTATTTCGGCGCGGCAGACCAAAACGTGTACGCCATCAATTTATCGAACGGTCAATTAAAATGGAAGACGGCGGACAAGTCTTTGGCGGGGCCAATTTTCACAACGCCGACTTTGCGCGACGGTATTTTATATATTCCCGTGCAAGGGCATAATGTGTACGCGCTGAACGCGATGGACGGTTCGCGCAAGTGGTGCTTTGACGGCAGCGCCCGTCATGCCTGCGGAAATTAGAGCAATATGGATATTCTCGGAACTTTGTTCAACACGCTGGTTTACAATCCGATGTTGAACGGGATGCTGTTTCTGTATTCCGTGCTGTGGCTAAATTACGGTATCGCCATTATCGTCTTTACGCTGCTCGTCGGCGTGGCGACCATGCCCTTTCGCATCAAGTCGCAACAATCCATGAAAGCGCAGCAAGAAAAGATGGGCGCGCTGAAACCCAAGCTCGACGAAATAAAAAAGAAATACAAGGACAATCCGCAGGAATTGCAGCGCCAGCAAATGAAATTATATCAAGAGCATGGCGTCGCCAATCCATTCAACATGGGTTGTCTTTTAACGCTGCTGCCGTTTCCTATTTTTATTGGCATGTATCAGGTAATTACGGCGGTAATGGGCGACCGTCCTGAACAGATGATGCAGCTGCCGCGCCACCTGTACGCAAATTTCATGAATGTGGCGACATTGCTTCCGGTCAATTCTAACTTTTTGGGCCTTGACCTCGGGGTCATTCTCAGCACGCAAAATCTTATCATTGTCGGCATAGTCATCGCGGTCGTCGTCGGCACTCAGTTCTTGCAAACCAAAATGATGCAAACGCCCGGCGCAACCTTGGACCCGCAGCAAGCGCAAATGAACCAGTCCATGACGCTGATGATGCCGTTGATGTTCGGGTTCTTTGTGTATAATGCGCCTATTGGCTTGTCCTTGTATTGGATTACATTTAGCGTCATCGGCATCATCCAACAAGGGCTTACGGGCGGATGGAGCGGTTTGACGAATCTATTGCCGCAGCGCGCGCCCGAACCGGTGCGCACGAAACGCAACGCCGGCAGCGCGACGCTGGCGAATCCATCCCCCGAACGCGCGAATAGCAATCAAAACGAATTGGATGCGCCGTCCAATGTGAACGTCGCAAGCGAAAACAAGGAAAAAAAGAAAAGTGGAAAAAAGCGTTAAATCCGGCGGACGCACGGTCGAAGAAGCGATTCAAACCGGCTTGGCAAATCTGCAAGTGGAACGGGACCGCGTCGAGGTCGAGCTCTTGGGCGACAGCGCCGACTCGGAGTATCCGGTCATGGTGCAACTCACGGTGCGCGATTCAAATCCCGATGATTTTGCGCCGGCGAGCGCGAGCATGCCCATTTCAACCATCGCCGCCACCCCAACCTCTGACGCGGCACAAGCTCCAACAACCACGCAAGATGTCGCTCACAGCGCGAAACAAGTTTTGGAAACGCTCTTGCGCGGCATGGGCATTCGCAGTCAGGTGACAATTCATCGTGAAACGCAAGACAACGATGGACCCGATTTTGTGCTGGACATTGTAGGCGCAGACTTGAGCATTCTCATCGGACGACGCGGCGAAACGCTGCGCGATTTGGAATATCTCGCGCGTCTCATTGTCGCCAGCCGCACGCGCAGCAACGAGCGTTTTATGGTGGATGTGGAAGGATATCGCACGCGTCGCGAGCTCGGCTTGCGCGAATTGGCGAAACGGATGGCGGACCGCGTGAAACAAAATCGCCAACCGATCACGCTCGAAGCGATGCCGCCCAACGAACGGCGCATCGTCCACATCACGCTCCAACAAGACCCCAGCGTAAAAACGCAAAGCATCGGCGAAGGCGACCGTCGGCGCGTAATGATATTGCCAAAGTAAAAGGTCAAAAGTTAAAAGCTAAAAATGGATTTTTAACATTCCGCTTTTAGCTTTTAACTTTTAACTTTTAACTTTTAACTTTTCTTGCCTCCCGATTTCATCGTCATTGGACATCTCACGCGCGATGAACACCCCGACGGCAGCTATACACTCGGCGGCGCGGCGACCTTTGCCTCCATCGCCGCGCGCAATCTCGGCTATCGCGTTGGGATTGTCACCAGCGCGGCAGACAATTTCCCCGAACCTGAACTATTGCGCGATATTGAAATCGTGCGGGTCCCTTCCACCACTACCACAACCTTCCGCAATCTGTATCAACGCGGCCATCGCACGCAATATGTGCGCGATATCGCCGCGCCGCTAACGCCGGATGTCGTGCCGCTTGAATGGCGCGACGCGAAAATCGCGCTGCTCGGTCCGCTCGTCGGAGAAATTGACGCGGCGATGCCGAATATTTTTTCCCCCGCGACACTCATCGCCGTATCGCCGCAAGGATGGATGCGCAAATGGGATGAAAGCGGACGCGTGCGCGCGCAAGCATGGCTCGAAGCGCCGACGATTTTGGCGCGCACGAACGTCTTGATTTTGAGCGAAGAAGATTTGGGCGGATTCACCGAACGTTTGTCTTTGTATGTCGCGTTGGCGCCGCTGGTAATATTGACGCTCGGCGAACACGGCTGCGCGATTTATCGCAAACATGAACGTCCGCTAGAGATACCCGCGTTTCCGACCCAAGTCGTTGACCTCACCGGCGCAGGCGACACCTTTGCCGCCGCGTTTCTCATCCACTATCGCGAAACGAACGATGTGGCGCAAGCCGCGCGTTTTGCCAACGCCACCGCTTCGCTTGCGATCAGCAGTCACGGCGCGGAAAACATGCCGACGCGTACCCAAGTCGAGGCGCGTTTGCGCCAAACCAATTAAAATCCAAAAACCCTCGTCGCGCGCGATTTTTATGCGTCGCCGCGACAAATACAATACATCTGTTATATTCTTTTGCGCGGACTTGCGCGGTGTTGCGCGCATCCGCGCGTCGTTGTATAATACGCGCACCACAACCGCTAGTAGTTTGTCATTATGACAAGCACAATATACGCATTCGCAAATCAAAAAGGTGGCGTCGGAAAAACGACCACCGCCGTAAATATCGGCGCGTTCCTCGCGTGGCAAGGACGCCGCGTCTTGCTTATTGACCTCGACGCGCAAGGTAACGCCACCGCCAGCGTTGGCGTAGATCGTTTCACGTTAGCTGCGTCCACGTATGATATGTTTATGGGCGGCGCTACCTTGCGCGAAATTTTGACGTCAACCGCTTTGGCGCAGCTCACGCTTGCGCCATCGGTTTCGATGCTGGCAGGCGCCGAAGTCGAACTCGCGTCCGTCTCGGAACGCGAATTCATTTTGCGCAACGCGCTCGCGCCGCTGCGCGACGAATTCGACCACATCTTGATTGATTGCCCGCCCTCGCTTGGCATTCTGACTGTGAACGCGTTGAGCGCCGCCGATTTTGTCATCGTTCCCGTGCAGTGCGAATATCTCGCGCTCGAAGGACTCGCGCAGTTGATGCAGACGATTTCGCTCGTGCGTGAAAATTTGAATCCGCGTTTGGAATTGTTTGGACTCGTGATGACCATGTTCGATCCGCGCGCGCGTTTGGGCGCGCAAGTGATTCAAGAGGTGCGCGCGCATTTTCCGAACGAAATTTTTGAAACCTATATCCCGCGCAATGTGCGCGTCGCCGAAGCGCCAAGCTTTGGCGAGCCGTTAGTGAAATTCGACATTCATTCGCGCGGCGCGGAAGCGTACGAAAAATTAACGAATGAGTTTTTGATGCGCGAGGCGCGCGTAGCAAGTAACAAGTATCCGGAAGCAGAGAGCGGAGAGAATACTATTGAAACGCCTACTTCTTACTACTTGCTGCCTGATACAGTAGAGACAATATGACCACAGTCACCAAACACGGACTCGGACGCGGCCTCGGCGCGTTGATTCCACAGCGTCCCATCGCCGAGGCGACAACATCAAGCGGCGTGCGCGAAATTCCAATCGCGCAGATTGAACCGAATCCAAAACAGCCGCGCAAAAAATTCGCGCCGAACGCGTTGGACGAACTCGCCGCATCCTTGCGCGAACATGGCTTGATTCAGCCGCTCGTCGTACAAGAAATTCAAACGCCCTACGGCTCGCGCTATCAACTCATTGCGGGCGAACGGCGTTGGCGCGCGGCACAGCGCGCGGGAATGGACACGGTCCCCGCGATCTTGAAAGGCGCAACGCCGCAGCAAATGTTGGAACTCGCGCTCGTGGAAAATATCCAACGCGCGGAATTGAACGCGCTCGAAGAAGCCGAAGCGTATCATCAACTCATTCAAGAATTTGAATTGACGCAAGAACAAGTCGCGCAAAAAGTAGGCAAAGACCGCACGACGATTTCCAACGCGCTGCGCTTGCTCAAGATGCCCGACGCGTTAAAAGAGGCGGTGTTGAACGAACAAATCCGCGAGGGTCAC
The DNA here is from genome assembly GCA_021463195.1 of Anaerolineae bacterium. GTDB lineage: Bacteria > Chloroflexota > Anaerolineae > UBA4142 > SHND01 > SHND01. Next base: position 2,352 of record JAJTXZ010000071.1, on the reverse strand, counting down.
GCGCGCGCGTTGCTGCAAATTCCCGACGCGGCGAAACAACAAAAATTGTTGGCGCACGTGATTGACGAAAATTTGTCCGTCCGCCAAACGGAAGAACTGGTGCGGCGAACGCTAGCAATGACCATCAGTCACCGTCCGAAAAATGAGGCGAATGAGAAACACGAAGCGAAAAGCGAGAAACCACAGGCGGCGTTCGACACTCATGCAATTGAAGAAGATTTACGACGCGCGCTCGGCACCAAAGTGGAACTGTATCGCTCGCAGCGCGGCGGAAAAATTATCATCGAGTTTTATTCGGATGAAGAGCTCGAGACGATATACGAGAAAATAGTAGAATAAACATTGAAAGAGTCGGCGATTTACTCGGCTCTTTTTTTGTGTCGCGATTTTGTTCCCTTGCTTGATTTGCGTTTGATTGCGTTTCACGTTTTTTCGTGATAAACTCTTTTTCGTGGAGAGGTCATGAAAACTCAAAATATCACCTTGGCGCTCCCCAAAGACATTCTCTTGCGAGTCAAGTTGATTGCGGCGCAGCGCCAAACTTCGGTATCGAACCTATTGTACCAAGCGCTGGTGGGAATTGTGCAGCAGGATGACCAATATCTACAAGCCCAGCGCCGTCATCTCCAACGGCTCGCGCGCGGGTTTGATCTCGGCACGCACGGCAAACTGAAAACGAAGCGAGACGAACTCCATGCGCGACGCTGACACGCTCCAATTCGTGGATACCAATATCCTAATTTACGGGCACGACCAGTCGGCGGGCGCCAAGCATGAGCGTGCAAAACAATTGCTTACCGAACTGTGGCAGAATCGCACCGGGTGCGTCAGCGTGCAAGTTTTGCAAGAATTCTATGTCAATATCACGCAAAAAGTACCCAAACCCCTCTCCTCTGAGATTGCTGCCCAAATCATTTCAGACCTGGCTGTCTGGCAAGTGCATCAGCCCGGGGTTAGCGATGTTCTCCATGCGATTCATTTGCAGAATCATCATCAGATTTCATTCTGGGATGCGATGATTCTGGCAAGCGCCATTGCCCTCAAGTGTGAGATTTTGTGGTCTGAAGATCTCAACCCGCGACAACGTTATGATACAGTCACGGTCGCAAATCCCTTTGTGTGAAAACTCGTTGGTATTTTCTGAGGACTGACCTTGTTCAGTCCTCTTTTTTATCTATTTTTTCCAAATTTCGCGCGTGGATTTTGACATAATGTTAAATCTGTGGTATAATGAGAAATTACGCGAATTTTGCGAAACCATTTTTCACAATGGAGGATTTATGGAATCCAACACGCCTAGCGTCACCGCGTTGATTTCCGCTTTCGGACGCGCGTATCATGCCACGCACGCGCAAGAAAAAATCTTTGATGACTATCTCGCGGACCAACTTTTTACCGACGAGCAGCGCGCGTTTTTTAGCGAAAATCTCGCGCGCTCATTTGCGTTTTTCGACCCGGAAGGCGCGGCATGCGTAGCGAGTCAGGAGGAAGCGCTCGCGAATTTTATGCGCAATCAAAGTCTGCCGATTACGCTGAGTCGCGCGCGCTATGTGGAAGAGATTTTGGAGCGTGAAATCCAAAATGGCGTGACGCAATACGTCATTCTCGGCGCGGGGCTTGACACCTTTGCGTTTCGCCGTTCCGATTTGATGCAACATTTGGCATTGTTTGAAGTGGACCAGCCCGCAACGCAAAATTACAAACGCGCGCGCGTCCAAGAACTGAAATGGCAAGTTCCGCCGCAGCTGCATTGGGTTGCGCTCGATTTCAAACATGATGCTTTGATGCGCGCGCTTGAAGCAGCCGGCTATGATTCCAACGCGCTCACATTGTTCAGCTGGTTGGGCGTAACATACTATTTGGCGCGCGATGTCATTGACGCAACGCTGCGCGACATCGCCGTGCCCACGCGTCCGGGCAGCACAATTATTTTTGATTATCTCGACACAGACGCATTCATTCCCGAACGCACCGCGCCGCGCGTGGCAAAAATGCAGACGGCGACGCAGCAAAGCGGCGAGCCAATGCAAACAGGTTTCGATCCCGCGCGGCTTGGCGCTGAACTTGACGCGCGCGGTTTTACGCTGCAAGAAAATTCGAGTCCCGACGACATTCAAGCGCGCTATTTTCGCGGGCGCACCGATGGTTACTATGCGTTCGAGCATATTCATTTTGCGCGCGCGGCAGTGAAATACAGGTAAGTAAAAATCGGACAGCAAAACAGATAGAGGGAGACAATCGCTTTGCCGTTTTCATAGGGCTGGCACAAAGTCAGGGAGCAGCCATTGTCATTTCGAATGCAATGAGAAATCTCGTTTGACGCGCAAGGTCGAGATTTCTCGCCTCCGCTCG
>JAJTXZ010000070.1 GCA_021463195.1 Anaerolineae bacterium | reverse complement strand
ATTGGGAGCGCCGCGTTACCCTATGCGCTGGTCTTGCCGACGCTGTGTTTCGTCCTTGTCTTTACCGTCTGGCCGACGCTGCGGCTCGTATACGATAGTTTGTTTCTGGCGAATCAAGCGGTCCAAATACCGCAGTTCATCGGCTTGGGCAATTATATCGCGCTCTGGCAAGATGACGGCTTTCGCCAAGTCCTCTTTAACACCTTTCTGTATGGCATCGTGACCGTGCCGCTCAGCATCATCCTCGCGCTGACGCTCGCCATCCTGCTGAATCAAAAAATTCGCGCGCTCAGTTTGTATCGCCTCGCGTATTTCTATCCCGCGATTTTGCCAATGGTCAGCGCCGCTTCCATTTGGCTCTTTATGTTCACGCCCGATTATGGCTTGGTGAATATTTTTTTCATGGCGCTGCGTCTGCCCAATCTGAATTGGCTCGGCGAACCCAATCTCGCGCTGCCCGCGTTGATGATTGTGGGCATCTGGAAGCAGACCGGCTATTTCATGATTTTTTATTTGGCGGGACTGCAAGCGCTGCCCCAAGATGTTTACGAAGCGTCAAAACTCGACGGCGCGGGACCATTCGCGCAAGCGCGTTATTTGACGCTGCCGCTATTGACAGGCACGACCCTGTTTGTCTCGACGCTCGCCGTCCTCAACGCCTTTCAAACGGTGGACCAAATTTATATCATGACCGGCGGCGGCCCGAACAACGCGACCGATATGCTGCTCTTTAATTTGTGGCAAACGCTATTCAGTTTTTTTGATGTCGGGCGCGCCAATGCCATCAGCGTAATTTTGATTGCGACACTGCTGCTTTTCACCGTCACCAATTTTTTCTACGGCGAGCGGCGCGCCACGTACGAGTTATAAACGATCACCGCGACTGCTTGTTCAACTGATACCATGACGCGACAAAAATTTTGGCATGGCTTGAGCGCGCTGGCGTTGGGAATTTTCGCCATCGGTTGGGCGGTTCCCATTCTCTGGACTTTTGCCGTTTCGCTGCATCCGCCGGACGAGGCGCTCAGCGCCGCCAATGTTTGGTTCGGTTCCCACCTCACGCTCGAAAATTATTTTACCGCCTTCAAGATCGCGCCGTTCGGCACGTACTATCTGAACACGCTGTTGATTGTCGTGGGTATTCTGTGCGTGCAAATTATCACCAGCAGTTTGGCGGGCTATGCGCTCGCGCGCTATCGTTTCCGCGGACAAAATATTATTTTCTTTATCATTCTCTTGCAGCTGCTTGTGCCAATCAGCGCCCTCATTGTGCCAAACTACGCCACCATTCGAGAACTCCATCTGTTCGATACGCTGCTCGCGGTCATGCTGCCCTATTTCGGTTCCGCGCTGGGGACTTTTTTAATGCGCCAAACTTTCAAAGCGGTGCCGCGCGAGTTGGATGACGCGGCGCGCATGGACGGCGCGAATTGGCTGCAAACGCTGTGGCACGTATACATTCCGCCGGCGCGTCCCGCGCTGGTCGCGTTTTCATTGGCTTCGATTAGTTTTCATTGGAACGATTTTCTGTGGCCCCTCGTCGTGACCAACAGCGAAGCGAGCCGTCCGCTCACAGTCGGATTGGCGATTTTCACGCAGTTGGGTGAAATCGGCGCGCAGTGGCCCCTGGTCACAGCCGGCACAGTCATTGTCATCGGACCGCTCTTGATTCTATTTCTCGTCTTTCAGCGCTTCTTTATCGCAAGTTTTCTCCATTCCGGAATCAAATGAGTCCGTCGTTTGTTTCAACAAATACACGCCAAGCGCGCAAGCGCGACCTATATCCTTGCGAAATTCGATTACACGAATAAACACACCAAAACGGAGGCAGCGATGTTTAAAAATTTTTCAGCGCGCGAATGGTTGATTGCGGCGGCATGCGGATTCGGCATTGCCGGATTATTGATCGTGTGGTTTATGAGCGGCCATTTGCCAGAGATCGCGCTAACAATGAGCTTGAGCGCAGTCATTGCGTACGCGGCGGTGGGCGCGCTGATGTGGACATTCCTCCATCGCAAAAATTTTGAAATGAGCGTATGGCGCGGCATTGCGGCGGGACTCGGCGTGAGTTTGCTCGCGCTGCCCGTATTTTGGCTCGTCTTGGTCGTGATAAATTTTATTTTACGCGCGCCAATGCCCATATTTGGATACATCGTTGGGCCCATCGAAGGCATCTTGCTATTGCCATCCTTCGCGCTGCTGGCATGGACGACGGTGGGTTGGGCGTCCGGCGCGCTGTGCGCGCTCACCGGCGGCGTACTAGCATATTTGCAAGTGCGTTCATTGCGCGAACCTGCCGCGAAATCGCGCGCCGCGCAAATTTTAAATGGCGTGGGCATCATCTTGTTAATTGGCGTGATTCTTTTGGGCGTGACGGGCTGTTTCCCGGTTTCGCTCAATGGGCTCGGCTCGCAGTCGCAGCCGGTCGCGGATTATGCCGGCGCGATCGCCGCGTTGGAAAAAATCCGCGCGCGCGAAGAAACGCTGTCGCTGGTTCCGGTTTGCAAAACGCAGTGGCTGACGCACGACCAAAAAACCGACAAGGTGATTGTATTTTTTCACGGTTTGAGCAACTGCCCCGAACAATTCAATCCGCTCGGTCAACAATTTTTCGAGCGCGGGTACAATGTCTTGATTGCGCGTTTCCCGGAACATGTGGACATTAGCCGCGATCCCGCGCACATGCGCCCGACGGCGGAACAATTTCGCGCGATGACCGACGAAGCGATTGATATCGCGCAAGGTTTGGGCGAACATGTTTACGTGATGGGTTTATCGGGCGGCGCCGGCGTGGCGAGTTGGGTCGCGCAAGAGCGGAGCGATGTGGAGCGCGTAGTTTCGATTGCGCCATTTTATGGTTTGGGTTTGCTGCCGTCATGGTTGAATCCATGGGCGATGAATGTGCTAACGCGTTTGCCCAATATCCCGGCGCGCAGTTCCGCTTCGCCTGTGCCATATCAATACTTGGGTATGTCGAGCATGGGCGTTGGCGAAACAATGCGTTTTGCCGCGGTGGCGAGCCAAGACGCGGCGCGCCAACCTATCAAAGCGGGTTCGTTCTTGCTGATTTTAAACGACAATGATGTGGTCGTTTCAAATTCGATGGCGCTGCGAATTTTTGAACAACGCCGCGCGCTGGGCGGCAACGTCGAATTATTCACGCTAGGCAAAGAATATGGTTTGCCGCACGATATTATTGACCCGCATCAACGCGCGGGGAATGTGGACTTTGTATATCCGCTGTTGATTGATTTGACGGAAGGGCGCATCCCAACGCTGCGATGATCAAAAAATGCCCTGCGCGAAACAGACACAACGCGCAGGGTGTTTTTTGGGGATTATCTGGCGCAATGGCAGGATAAATTTACCATTTACCCTGCCATTGCGCGCTATTTTTTGCAGCGCTTGACAGATATAATCAAATCGGAGGAATAAACTACATGTGCGTCGAAACATGGGAATTGACCGCGCGGCGTGTGGCGCGCGCGATTCGCCGCCGCGTGCTGGAACATACGCTCAACGCCAACGGCGGCTATTTGAGCCAAGCGTGTTCCGCCGCGGAAATTTTGGCGACGCTGTATGTCCGCGTTTTGAATTTAGCCGAGAGCGTCGCGCCCCCCATTCCGCCGCCATTCTCTGGTGTCCCCGCGCGCGATAATCCGCGCGCGTTCACCGGCGCAGGTTATAACGGTCCACATTCGCCGCCGCTCGACCGCTTTTATTTGTCGTGCGTGCATTACGCGCTGCCGCTGTATGTAACGCTCATCGAAACGGGACGCTTGGCGCCCGCGGGCTTGGCGCAATTCAATCAAGACGGCAGCACGGTGGAAATGATTGGCGCGGAGCATTCGCCCGGACTGGAAGTTACAGGCGGTTCATTGGGCCAAACTATTTCGCAAGCGGGCGGTATCGCGCTGGCGCGACGCTTGCGCGGCGAAACGGGACGCAACTGGCTTTTGATGTCGGACGGCGAATTTCAATCGGGACAAACGTGGGAAGCCGTTCAAGCGTTAACGCATTACAAACTCGATAACATCGGCGTTTATGTTGACGTGAACGCGCAGCAGTGCGATGGCTTGATGACGGATGTGATGAATATCGAACCGCTGTCCGCGCGGCTCGAAGGTTTTGGCGCGCGCGTTGCCGTCGTGAACGGACATGCATTCGACGCGCTCGCCGCGCCCGCGGCATGGGAACGCGATGGACGGCCCCTATTCATTCTTTGCTATACCAATCCATGTCAAGACATTCCGCTGTTGGAAGCGCGTCGCCCCAAACTACATTACGTTCGCTTTCAAGACGCGCGCGAAAAAAATCAATACGCGGATTTTCTCGCCGAACTGGAGGTCGCATAAACATGGAGATTCTCGCGCGCGTGCATGCGCGCAATCTGACGCGCTGGGCGAGCGACAAGCCAGAAGTGGTGGTTCTCTCTGCCGATTTAACCAGTTCGACCGAAGTAGATTTATTTCGCGATACCTATCCCGCGCGCTTTTTTTCAATGGGCATGGCGGAACAAAATATGTTGTCGTGGGCGGGCGGCATGGCGCGCGAAGGTTTCGTGCCGCTGATTCATACCTTTGCCGTTTTTATTTATCGCCGCGCGTACGACCAGCTGTGCAATTCCATCGCGTATCCAAACTTGCGCGTGCGTCTGTTCGGTTTTTTGCCCGGCGTCACGACCCCTGGCGGCGCGACGCATCAAGCGATCGAGGACCTTGCCGTTATGCGCGCGCTGCCAAACATGACGATCGTCGAAGTCGGCGACGCGACCGATGTCGAATCGGCGCTCGACGCGATTCATGACATAAACGGCCCAGTCTATGTGCGAATGTTGCGCGGCGAAATTCCGCGCCTCTTTGCGCCAACCGAACCGCTGCGCCTCGGGCACGCGCGCATATTGAGCAGCGGAAATGATGTGACATTGCTATCGTCGGGCATTTGCACCGAAGAAGCGATGCGCGCCGCGCGCGTGCTGCGCGCGCGTGGGTTGGCGATTCAACATTTGCACGTTTCAACGCTCAAACCCTTTGCGGATGAAACCGTGATTCACGCGCTGACGCAAACACATTACGGCATTATCACGTTGGAAAATCACAGCATTCTCGGCGGCTTGGGCACCGCGACGGCGGAATTGATGGCAGAACATGGCATTGGCAAGAAATTGACGCGTCTGGGTTTGCGCGACACTTTTATTCACGGCGCGAGTCGTCCTTATTTAATGCGCGAGTACGGTTTGGATGCGCTCGCGCTCGTCGGCGAAATTGAAAAACTGGTCAACGCCAAACTTGACATCACCGAACAGGATTTGGACGCGGTGCGACTCGATGCGACGCACAGTCAAGCCAAAGCGGAGGCGCTATAAGCGTTGGCGCGCGAGCAAACCATGTCAATTCCTTTGATGAATGTGCCGCTGTCGGGCGAACGCGTTCACGTCACATATCGGCTTGCGGGCGATGAAAAATTGGCGCATGAAAAAGCGGCGGCGCTTGTTTTGGAACAGACCGTTGAATTTCCCGCCGAACTTGTGCCTGCGGGCGACATTCGCGAAAAAATCGTCGGACACATTGTCGCGTTCGAGCGCGCGGACGAAAATCATTTTACGGCGGTGATTGATTACGCGGCGGAAATAACGGGCGGCGAACTCGCGCAGTTTCTCAATGTGTTATTTGGCAACAGCAGTCTCAAACCCGGCATTCGCGTAGAAAAATTCGAACTGCCGCCCGCGCTGCTGGAAAAATTTCGCGGACCGCGTTTTGGGCGCGCGGGATGGCGCGCGCGGCTGGGTCTGCCAAAACGTCCGCTGCTCGCGACGGCGCTCAAACCGATGGGCCTCGCGCCGCACGCGCTAGCGGAACTCGCCTATCAATTCGCGCTCGGCGGCATTGACCTCATCAAAGATGATCATGGTCTCGCCGACCAGCCGTTTTGTCCATTTCGGGAACGCGTGGAGCAGTGCGCTCAAGCGGTGGCGCGCGCGAATCGCGCTACCGGAATGCAGTGTATCTACATGCCCAACATTACCGCGCCCGCCGACCGCGTTATCGCGAACGCGCGCTTTGCGCGCGCGGCAGGCGCAGGCGCTTTGATGATTGCGCCGGGCATCACAGGTTTGGATACGATGCGCCTGCTTGCCGACGACGACAGCATTGCTTTGCCGATAATGGCGCATCCCGCGCTGCAAGGCAGTTTCGTCACACATCCCGATAATGGCATTTCGCATTATGCGTTGTTCGGACAACTCGCGCGCTTGGCAGGCGCGGACGCGAGCATCTTCCCCAATGTCGGCGGACGTTTTTCCTTTAGCCGCGCCGAGTGCGCGAGCATCGTTAAAGGCGCCCAAGTCAAAATGGGACACGTGAAACCGATTTTTCCAACGCCGGGCGGCGGCATGAGTTTAGAGCGCGTGCAGGATATGTTGGAATTGTACGGACGCGAAGTGATTTTTCTCGTGGGCGGCGGATTGCATACGCACAGCCCGAACCTTGTCGCCAACTGTCGCGCCTTTCGCAAAATGGTGGAAGAGTTCTAACGCGCCGTTCAGAGCGCGCGCAAAATAGCGCGGCGTCCGCTCACCGCAAAATCTGAAACAGATTACTGTAATCGTCCGTCCACAGCGGAACCGTTTTGAGGTCGCGCGGGCGCGGGGTGATGCGCGACGCGATGGCGGACTGTTCCAAAAATTCTTGATTGCGCGTCAACAACATCCACAACGACAATGACGCGCGATCGCCGTCGGCGGGATTTTCGATAAACGCCGCGTGCAAACCAAATTCGTCGGCAAGTTCATAAATCACCGGACGCAAATCCAAATAATTATTGCTGATGTGCAGCGCCAATACGCCATCCGTTTTTAAATGCGCGAGATACAACGCGAACGCTTCGCGCGTCACCAGATGCACTGGCACGGAATCGCTGTTGAACGTGTCCAAGACCAGTACGTCAAACTGATTGGAACCGCGCGCCGCGAATTCGCGTTCAAGCGAAATGCGCGCATCGCCGGGAACCACGCGCACCGCGCCGCGCGCGTCCGCTAAAAAGCGAAAGTAATTTTGTTCGCCCTCCGCCAGACGAATCACTTCCGGATTAATTTCATAAAATGTCATTTCATCGCCCGGCTGCGCATAGGATGCGAGGACGCCAATGCCCAATCCTAACACGCCGACGCGCAGCGGCGCAGGTCGCGTTGGAAAATGCCGCAGCGCCAAGCCAATGCCGCTTTGTTCAGTGAAATACGCGGTCGGGAGCAGCTGTTTTGCCGCCGCGGTGAATTCAAAACCATGCAGCGTCGCGCCGTGCGCCAACTGGTACGCGCGTCGCGCCGGGTCCGCCGCGTTGATTTCATTCACGCGCAACACGCCGTAAAAATTGCGCGCGGCGTACGCGGCATCCCACAGCGTCGGTTTTATATCCAAAACGAAAACGCCCAACAACAAAACAAACGCGCCCGCCACAATCGTCAAGTCCGCGCGCGTGCGCGCCATGCCGGACTCGCGCCGCGCGCGAAATAATACGACCAGAAATAATAGCGCGCAGCCGATGAGCGCGAGCGGCAATTCCCAATATCCTTTGAACATCAACGGCGCGAGCAAACTCACCGCCAAACCGCCTAACGCGCCGCCGATGGAAAGCGTCAGATAAAAAGCGGTTAGATAACGCGGATGCGGTTTTAGCCGCGCCAATTCGCCGTGACAAATCATGCAGCCGACGAACAGCATCAATAAATAAATGCTCAACTGCGCGGGCAAACCCAGCTGCGGACCCAACGCCAATGCCATTGTCGTCAGCGCGCTCAGCGCGAAAAAGGCGTACACAAACACGCGGCGCACGTACCACCGTTCGCTGTCGAACGCAAGAATAAAGCTCACCAGATAAAGCGCGAGCGGCAAAATCCACAAAAACGGAATGACCGCGACTTCTTGAGTGATTTGATTCGTCGTCGCCAACAAGAGCGCGGACGCGCACGCGGGCAGCCAAAGCCACAACGCGCGCGTGCCGCGCTCCGGCAGCGTCGGCGCGGCGGACGCGGCATCCGTTGGCGCGACCACTGGCGCCGCAGGCAAACGCATCGTGCGATATGCGCCGTACAACACCAACGCCGCAAACACCACATAACCGAATGTCCACAACCAAGCTTGGCGCGTCAAGGTCAAATTCGGCTCGACCAAAATGGGATAGGTCAAGAGCGCGAGCAGCGAACCCACGTTTGACAGCGCGTACAAACGATACGGCGATTTATCGGGATACGCGCGATTGAACCACGCTTGCAAGAGCGGACTGTTGGATGCCAAGACGAAATAGGGCGCGGCAAGCGCCGCCGCCAAAATTGTAAATACATCCGCGAACGGTGAATCCACCGATGAGGGCCGCCACGCGGCATCGGGCAAAATCGGCGCTGCCCAACGCAGCGCGGTCACGCCCAACAGCGCGAGCGAAACGAGAATGACGCCGCCATGCATCAGCCCTTGCGCGCGCGGCGACAGCCGTCGCGTCAGCCAATTCGCGTACGCATAACCGACGGTGAGCAGCGCTTGAAAAAACAACAGCGCGGTAGACCACACCGCAGGCGTGCCGCCGAACCACGGCAAAATATATTTGCCGATTAACGGTTGCGTCTGGAACAATAAAAAAGCGGATAAAAAAATGGCTAGCGCAAAATACCACATCGGAGCGACATCATAATCTTATTTCGCGCGCGGCGCAAACAGCGCGCGCGTATAGATTGCGATGTTGGCGCAACGGGTCGGCGCGCAATCTCGCAATGTCGCAAAAGGGTCGTCTCTTTTTTTGTCAAAGCTCTCTTTGGAGATATAATGCCAAACACAGACCCAAAAACCCGCGCTGCGCGCAAGGAAGCTCGTCGCGGAAGTTTTGTGACGACGAGCTCCCTTATGAAAATTGGAATTGACGCGCGTCTAGTTTTTTATCACAATGCGGGTATCGGCCAATACATTCTCCGCCTGACCAACGCCCTCGCCGCGCTCGACCCTGCCAACGAATATTTTTTATTTCAAAGCCGCAAAGATTCCGCGCGCTTGGTTGATGCGCCCAATTTTCATCACCGCAAAGTTTGGACGCCCAGCCATCACCGTTTTGAGCGTCTCGCGTTGAGCGCCGAAATCATGCCGCACGCGCTGGACGTTTTTCACAGTCCCGATTTTATTCCGCCGCGCCTTACGCGCGCGCCCAAGGTCATCACGATTCACGATTTGGCGTTTCTGTTATATCCGCGTTTTCTCACTCCCGACGCCGCAAAATATTACGGCCAAATTGATCCCGCCGCGCGCAGCGCCGCGCACGTTATTGCGGTCTCTCAAAGCACCAAGCGCGATATTACGCGGCTGCTTGGCGTGCCGGAAGACAAGGTTTCGGTCATTTACGAAGCGGCGTACTCGAACGCGCAGCCCATTGCGCGTGAAATAGCGCGCGCGCGCGTCAAATCAAAATATGGCGTAGAAGGCGATTTTATTTTGTTCGTCAGCACCATCGAACCGCGCAAAAATCTGCCAACGCTGCTCGCCGCCTATAGCAAATTGTTGGATAGCTATCACAGCGCGGCGCGGCTCTTGATCGCCGGCGCCAAAGGTTGGTTGACCGCCGAAGTAGATCAAGCCATCGAAAAATATAATTTGCGCAACAAGGTGTGTTTTCTGGGCGGCGTCCCCGCAGACGAACTCAAATATTTGTACAATGCGGCGCGCGTCTTTGCCCTGCCTTCGCTCTATGAAGGTTTCGGTCTGCCGCCGCTCGAAGCAATGGCAAGCGGCACCCCCGTGATTGTATCGAACGTTTCCTCGCTGCCCGAAGTGGTCGGCGACGCGGGTTTGCTGATTGACCCGAACGATGTCGAGGGCTGGACGGTCGCGCTCCATCGCGTCTTGACCGAAAATGAATTACACGCGGAATTGTCCGCCAAGGGCTTGAAACGCGCGTCGAAATTTTCATGGGAGCGCGCCGCGCGCGAGACGCTAAAAGTATATAAAAAGGTAGCAGGGAAATAGGCGGCAAGCAGCAGGGACACCGGATAACCTGCTGTCTGGCGCTTGCTACTTGTGAAACTCTTATTTCTCACCCCGCAACTTCCTTATCCTCCGCATCAAGGCACGACGCTTCGCAATTTCAATCTCATCAAGCAGCTCGCCGCGCGCCACGAAATCCAGCTGCTTTCGTTCGGCGCGAGCGCCGAATTGGAAAATTCGCCGCTGCGCGAACTTTGCGCGCGCGTCGAAATCGCCCCCCCCCCTACGCGCGCGACCGCACAACGCGCGCTCGAAACATTTTTTCACCCGCTGCCCGACATGGCGCGGCGACTCTATTCTCCCGCGCTCGCGCAAAAACTCGCGCGCCTCTTGCAAGAAAATCAATACGATGTCGTACAAATCGAAGGCATCGAAATGGCGACGCTGTGGTTAAACCGAAAATCAAAAGGCGAAAATCAAACAGCCGTGTTCGACGACCACAACGCCGAATGGACATTGCAAAAAACCGCGTATGAAACCGACCGCAAAAATCCAAAACGTTGGCACGGCGCGCTGTATTCGTGGATTCAATTCAACAAACTGAAACGTTTTGAGCGCGACGTATGTTTGCAAGCGGACGCCGTCGTCGCGGTCTCGCGCCAAGACGCGCAAGCCATCGCGTCGCTCGACGCGCGCATCAAACCCGTTGTGATTCCGAACGGCGTAGACTGCGCTTATTATGCGCCATCGTTTGAATACGCGCGCGCGGAACTGTCGTGCGTATTCACCGGCAAAATGGATTTTCGCCCGAACGTGGACGCGTGCGTTTGGTTCGCGAAAGAAATTTTGCCGCGCGTGCGTCAAGAAATTCCGCGCGCGCAGGTTTCATTCGTCGGCCAAAAACCGAGCGCTCAAGTTTTGGCGTTAAAACAACGTCAAGGAATCGAGGTCACCGGTTTCGTTCCCGATACGCGTCCGTACATCGCGGATGCGGCGGTGTTTGTCGTGCCATTACGCATGGGCAGCGGCACGCGCCTCAAAGTCCTTGAAGCGATGGCGATGGGCAAAGCGATTGTCAGCACCTCGTTTGGCGTTTCGGGAATCGAGTGCGAAAACGGGCGCGATGTTTTAATCGCCGACGACGCGCGGGATTTCGCCAACGCGGTTGCGACTCTGCTGCGCGACCCGGAACAAGCGCGCGCGCGGGGGGCAAACGCGCGCAAGCTGGCGGTTGAAAAATACGCGTGGGAAAAATTAGTTCCGCAATTTGAAACGCTTTACGCGCGCGCCAAGCCGCGCTAACTTTTGGAAATTCGCTACGTTTTCAAGATGCGCGTAATCACCAGAGCGCTTTCTGGTGATTACGCGGATTTTCAGACCCCAAGGGTTTTCGAAAACTCTTGGGGTCTGAAAATTTGGGTTGACGAACCCGCACACCCGTTCTATACTATTGTGTTCAATCCACCGATAGCAGCCAAATCAGGTGAACCATGCCAGAATTTAAACTTGTCTCTCCTTTTCAGCCGACGGGCGACCAACCGATGGCGATTGAAAAATTGGTCAGCGGCTTGCGCGCGGGAATGAAATATCAAACTTTGCTCGGCGCGACCGGCACGGGCAAAACGTTTGTGATGGCGAATCTCATCGAACAAGTCCAACGTCCCGCGCTCGTTATCGCGCACAATAAAACACTCGCCGCGCAGCTCTATGCCGAGTTCCGCGAATTTTTTCCGCAAAACGCGGTCGAGTATTTTGTTTCGTACTATGATTATTATCAGCCCGAAGCGTACGTGCCGTCCAAAGATTTGTATATTGAAAAAGATTCAAGCATCAACGACGAAATTGACCGCTTGCGTCTCGCCGCGACGAGTTCGCTTTTTGCGCGGCGCGATGTCGTCATCGTCGCGTCCGTGTCGTGCATTTACGGTTTGGGTTCGCCCGAAGATTATGGCCGCGTCGTCATTGCGCTTCAGCGCGGCGAAACGCGTCAGCGCGACAAGATTTTGCGTCATCTCGTCGAAATTTATTACGAACGCAATGATTTGGAATTGACGCGCGGCAAATTTCGCGTGCGCGGCGATACGCTGGAAGTGATGCCCGCGTACGGCGAGACCGCGTATCGCATCGAATTTTTTGGCGACGAAATTGATCGTATTACCGAGATTGACCCGCTCACCGGCGAATTACTGCTCGAACATTCGAACCTTGATATTTACCCCGCCAAACATTTCATCACGCCGCAAGAAAAATTGGCAAAAGCGCTGGAAGACATTGACGCGGAACTGAACAACCAACTCGCGTTATTCCGCGAGCAAGGCAAACTGCTCGAAGCGCAGCGTTTGGAGCAACGCACCCGCTACGATATCGAAATGATGCGCGAACTCGGCTTTACGAGCGGCATTGAAAATTATTCGCGACATCTCTCGCAGCGCGCGCCCGGTTCCGCGCCGTGGACGCTGCTCGATTATTTTCCCGACGACTATCTCATCATCATTGACGAATCGCACAACACGATTCCGCAAGTGCGCGCGATGTATAACGGCGATCAAGCGCGCAAAGCAACGTTGGTGGATTTTGGGTTTCGCCTGCCGAGCGCGTTGGATAACAGACCGCTCAAGTTCGATGAATTTGAAAACAAAGTCAATCAACTCGTGTTTGTCAGCGCGACGCCCGCGCAATTTGAACGCGAAACGTCCGCGCAAATCGTCCAACAAATTATTCGTCCGACGGGTTTGATTGACCCGACGGTGCTGGTGCGCCCCATTAAAGGCCAAGTGGACGATCTCGTCGCGGAATTACGCAAGCGCATCGGCGAAGGCGAACGCGCGTTGGTGACAACATTGACGAAACGGATGGCCGAAGACCTCGCCGATTATTTGCACGAGCTCGCGTTCAAAGTGCATTATTTGCATTCCGAAGTGCAGACGATCGAGCGCGTCGAAATTTTGCGCGATTTGCGCTTGGGCGTGTACGATGTCGTCGTCGGCATCAATCTTTTGCGCGAAGGACTTGATCTGCCCGAAGTTTCGCTCGTCGCGATTCTCGATGCGGACAAGGAAGGATTTTTGCGCAGCGAAACTTCGCTGATTCAAACGATTGGGCGCGCGGCGCGGCACGTGAACGGCACGGTGATTATGTACGCGGATAAAATCACTGATTCGATGCGGCGCGCGATAGATGAAACGGATCGCCGCCGCGCGATTCAAGACGCGTACAACAAGGAACATGCCATCGAACCGCAGGGTATCGTCAAAGAAATCAAAGATCTCACCGACCGCGTGCGCGTGGCGGCGGAAGGACGCGGCGAATACGAAACCGGCGGCGCCGGTTTGCCGCTCGAGATGCCGAAACATGAAGCGCGCAAACTGATTTCCGATTTGGAAAAACAGATGCAAGACGCGGCGAGCAAATGGGAATTTGAAAAAGCGGCGCTGCTGCGCGATCAAATCATGGAGCTGCGCGCAATGTTGGATGCCGCCGATCCGCGCCCTGAATGGCAAAAGGTCATGGAAACCCAAGACCATTACGAAATCGAACAGCTGCGGAACGTCAAAGCCGCGCCGCCAAAAACGGGCGTACCACCCAAACCGTACGCGCCGCCTAAACCCGCGCGCGCGCGTCCGCCAAGCCAGCGGCGCCGTTGAAATATAACTCGTGCCCAGCCAAACCTTTCGGGTTTTCAGAAACCCGAAAGGTTTTGAGCAACTCAAGATCAAACCTAAAGCGTCAGAAAAATTTCGCGCAGCTTTGCCTGGATTCGCGCGAATGCGCGAATAAAAACAATGGCTTGCAAATGATACTGCGTAACGCGAGATATAAATCAAGTATAATGAACTGGATGTATTCAGTCTGCATCAAAAAAAAGCCGTTCGCCTGACGCGTACGCTCGCATACGCTTGAGCGAAATTCGCGGCGCCAAAAAAATTTCGCGTTGGCTTGCCGCTTGACCATCAAGCCAAGCGAAAGCGCTGCGCGAAAAACAGTTAACCGCGCGCGAGCAGCCCGTCGGCGCGCGCGCGCCTAACGCCGCGTTCAACCATGTTACGGATTGACCAAACCTATATCATCCATGCCGCGCCCGAACGCGTCTGGGCAGCCCTGACCGATGCGGTCCTCATTGTGAAATGGTCCGGCACGCGCGCCGAATATGACGCGCGCAGCGGCGGCGCATATATCTTGTGGGACGGCTATGTGCGCGGAAAAATTTTGACGTGCGCGCCGCCGAAAAAATTGACGCAGACATGGCAGCCGCGGCATTGGACGATTTCAAATTCAGTCGTGACGTTTACTTTGCGCAAAACGCGCGGCGGCACGCGCTTGGAGTTGGCGCACGAAAATATCCCGCCCGCGGAATTTGACGACACGCTAAAAAACTGGAACGAATTTTACATTGGCGCTATTCAAGTCATGCTCCAAGCCGAAACGCGCCAAGCAAAAACAAAACAGAAACGGCGCGACGCGCGCGCCGCTAAAACAACTCGGTCGCGCAAAGGCGTTCCCCGCGCGCGAAAAAATTAAAGCTTTGCCGCGCACAGACGTTATCAAGACGGCGGCGCGCGTTGGCTCGACGCGGACGGCGGCGAAATTCCCGACGGCACGTCATTTGAAAATCTGTTCGCTCAAGCAGAGATGTCGCAAAAGATCGGCGCTCGATACATTGAGAGGCGACAAAATGACACAGCGAGTTTTTGTCGTTATATTTTTGGTTTTGCTCAGCGCGTGCGAGTTTGGCGCAACGCCAACGCGACCCGCGCCAAAGGTTACGCCGCTTGGCGAAAATGCGCCAACGAAACACGCGCGCATGGCGCCAACCCTTACCCCGACTTTAACCCCAACACTTGAACCGACTCCGCCAAAAACTCCCACGGTAACTCCACAGCCAACCAACACTGTCGAGCCTACGGTGGAACCGACGCGCGCAGTTTCACCCACGCCGCGTATCGGCCCGCTATTTATTAACCATTCGCCGCCTCCGTACACGGTTGATTTTTCAGTATTTGAACAATCGGATTGTCCGGTCGCGGAAAATGGCGCCCGCTATTGTGATCCCAACAATTCGCTTGGCTCACTCGGCTGCGATGAAATCCAAAAACCCCCAGACCTTCTCGGCGCGCTGAAACCGGCATTCCCGATTGCCTTGTGCTTTGTCCTTCCACATCGGCGCGCTGACCGTCAAGCCCCGCCGCAAGGTAGTTATCTATATCGTCAAGGCGGCATGCTTGCCAGGTACGCGCGCTATGTGATTCGGCGCGCTGACCAATTCCAGGTTCTTCAAAGCGCCCAAGATTTTCAAAATCTCTTTGCGCCCATCGAATCGCCCGATGAGGCGCTTGGCTATGCGATTGCGGTAACGGGACTTGACGCGGTGTATGGTCTCAAATACGAGCCGGGATACGTTTATAGCGCAGACACGCTTGAGGATACTTTTGCGCGAACGGATGGCGATGGCTATCTCGTTCACTTGTATCACTTTGCAATATTCGGCTGTGGTCCGCATGAATTGGCGGCGTTTGATTTGCATGTGAGCCGCGACGGCGCGATTCAAGAACTGGCGCAGCAAGCCGTTTATCGCGATCCCAGGATGGACAACGTATGTACGGATTAGAACGAAAGCCTAAAGCGGATTCCTAATTAGTATGTGGGCAAAAGACCTTGCGAGGTCGGCGCGCTGTCGCACCAGTTGGCAGAACACTTGACGCGTGGTCTCCACAGGATTCCTTTTTGCAAATATTGGTCCAGAGTTGAGCAACAGAAAAAGAGCGGGCGGAGAAATTTCTCCGCCCGCTCTTTTTTGACGAATCGAATTCGTCACTACCTTTGATGTTTCTCTTCGTATTCAACCTTGCCGTCCATCAGATGAACCACGCGGTCGGTTTGTTCGGCGACGGCGGGGTCGTGCGTGACGAGGACAAAGGTTTGTTTTGTCTCGCGATTGAATTGGCGCAAGAGTTCGATGATGGCGCGCGACGTTTTGCTGTCGAGTTCGCCGGTGAGCTCGTCGCCCAACACAATCGCGGGTTTGGTTACAATCGCGCGGGCGACGGAAGCGCGCTGCTGTTCACCGCCCGACATTTCGGCGGGGCGATGCTGCGCGCGATGCTCGAGGCCCACTTGTTTCAATGCTTCCATTGCGCGCGTTTTGCGTTGTCCGCCGTTAATGCCCGCGTATTTCAGAGGCAGCATCACATTTTCCAACGCAGTGAGCGTGGGCAAGAGATTGAAATGTTGAAAGACGAATCCGATCTTTTCGCGGCGAATCTTGGGCAACTCGGATTTTTTCGCTTTGGCGACATCCACGCCGTCAATGATAACCGCGCCGCTCGTGGGTCGGTCCAAACAGCCGAGCATATTCAACAAGGTTGATTTGCCGCTGCCCGAACGTCCCATGATCGCCATGAATTCGCCGCGCTCGACTTGGATATTCAAGCCATCCAACGCGTGCACAATCGCATCGCCCATCTTGTACGTTTTTACAAGGTCGCGTGTTTCGACGATAGGCATTTGAAATCAGACGACAGACCACAGACGACAGAATACAGAAAAATTTCTCTGTGTTCTGCAATCTGTATTCTGTGTTCTATTGCGCAAACTCGACTTTGACCGTCATACCCCAACGCAACGCGGGATCCTGAGCGTCGAGCAAAATCGTGACCGGATAAGATACATCGCCGGACGCGAGCATCACGGATTGGTCCGCGATTTCGCTCACTTTGCCATTAAGCGTTTTGTCAGTGAATGCGTTGACGCGAATTTTCACGGCTTGGCCCACTTGGACTTTGGCGGCGCCGAATTCGTCAAGGTCGGTGGTCATGATTTTCAAATTCGACAAATCCGCAATCGTAACGACGGGTTGACCGGGCTGCGCCAATTCGCCTTCGCGAATTTCGATATTTGTAATCGTGCCATCCATCGGCGCGACCAACGTGGCTTTGGCAAGTTGCGCTTGCGCTTGTGTCACGGCGGTCTTGGCTTGGTCCACGCGCTTGGCTGCGACGGCAATATCTTCGGGACGCGCGCCGCGCTTTTTCAAATCCAACTGCGCCTTGGCGGAATCCACTTGCGCTTGCGCTTGCGCGATGTCTTCCGCTTTCGGTTGGTCTTGCAGACGCTGTAAACTCGCCTGCGCCTGCGCCAAGCCCGCTTGCGCCTGCGCGACGCCGGCTTGCGCTTGCGCGACCGTCGTCACATCGGGATTCACCGCTTTGTTATAATTGGACAGCGCGATTTGATAATCTTGCGTCGCCTGCTGCAGCTGTAACGCGGCGGGCGTTTGCGCGATAAAGGGATTGCTCGCGCCGCCCGCGCGGTCATACGCCGCTTGCGCGACATCGAGCGCCGCTTTCGCTTTTGCCAACTGCGAATTCAAAATTTCGAGTTCTTCTTTGGTGGGGCCATTCTTGGCGCGATTGTACGCCGCCACCGCGCTGGCATACGCGCTCTGCGCGCTCTTTACGCCCGCTTCCGCTGCCGCCAAATCTTCCGCCGCAGCCGGTTTCTGCGCGCGTTCCAAACCCGCTTGCGCGGCGTCGTACGCCGCTTGCGCCGCGGTAATTTCTTCGGGCGACGCGGGCGTCTTGGTTTGCGTCAAAGTCGCTTCCGCTAACGCGAGCGCGTCTTGCGCCATTTTCACCTGTAATTGCAAATCGGTGGTATCGAGCAGCGCCAAAGTGTTGCCCTTTTTCACTGGCTGCCCTTCTTGGGCGGGAATTTGACTCACCGTTCCCCCGACGTTAAATGCGAGCCGCGCGAATTCTTCCGGCACGATTTCGCCTTTGGCGGTCACCAATGCTTCGGTTGCCGCAAGCGGCGTAACGGCAGGCGTCGGTGTCGTCGCGCTACCGCACGCAATCACAAGCACGCTGATACTTGCAAAGAGTAAAAACAATACCGCAAATTTGAGTCTCATTGATGTCCTCCAAAGTGAATATCAAGTAGCAAGCGATAGATAGCAAGGAAGATGCGATCCCCTACTACATGATACCGGCTACCCCTTTCCATTCCTTTTTTCTTCGCCAACGATTTCGCCATCACGCATCCGAATTACTCGGTCGGCTTGGGTGAGCATTTCCGGGTCATGCGTGACAAATACAATACTGCCGTGTCCGCGATATTGCGCGAGCAAATCCACCACTTGATGCCCCGTTGTCTGGTCGAGCGATGCGGTGGGTTCATCCGCGAAAACAATCGCGGGTTCATTGATGAGCGCGCGCGCGATGGCGACGCGCTGCCGCTGACCGATGGACAACTGCCACGGCAGACGATTGCTGCGCGCCTCCAAACCGAGTTCGCCAATCAACGCGCGCGCGCGTTTGCGCGCGGCTTCGGATTGTTCCAACGCGCCGACCATGATATTTTCAAATACGGTCAAATAATTGATCAGAAAATGTTGTTGGAAAATAAACCCATAGCGCGTGCGGCGCAAGTCAATCAATTTGCCATTTCGCATCGCTTGATACGAATTACCCTCAAAGGTTACGTCGCCCTCGTTCGCGTCTTTCAAGCCGCTCATCAAATACAAGAGCGACGATTTGCCCGAACCCGAAGGTCCGACCAAACCCAAGAATTCGCCATGCTTGACGGCGACATTCACTTTGTTGACTGCATACGTCACGCCTTCGCCATTGCGATAAATCAAACTAACCGCGTGTGTCTCTAACATAAAAACTTGAGACTGGAGATTAGAGCTTGGAGAGAAACAAAAGTTTCAATCTCCAAGCTCTAGTCGCTAGTCTCTTCTCTCAATCATCTGCATCGGGTCAAGACTCTTGAGCTGCCACAAGACCGTGCCGGCGGTAAACAAGCCAACCATCACCGGAATCGGCAAAGTGAATTGCAGCGCGCGCCAATTCAACACGGTCAGCGAAACGCCGCGCGGTTCAAAGACCAACGCGTTCAGCAACATATAAATCACTTGGGAAAAGAGAATGCCAAAACCCCACGCTAACAGGGTCAACAATAGCGCTTCCAATAACGCGCGCCGAATGACAAACTCGCGCGAATAACCGATGCCGAGCAGCAAGCCAAATTCATTGGAACGGTCCAGAAAATAAATCAGATTGAGCAAGCCCGCCAAGAGCGACAAAACCAAGACCACGATGCTGTTGATGGCCCACACAATCGCGTCCATCGAGGCAAAGTCCTGCGCGAATTGCGCCAGTTGATCGGAATAGGTGTACGGCTGAACCTGCTTTGGGTCGAGTTTGCTAATCGCCTGTTCCGCCGCGTTTTGCGCGCCCGGACGCGGCAGCGCCAATACCGAGCGGCCCCAGCCGCGGAATGCGCTGCTCTGCGAAACATATTCCAGCGAAGCGAGCGAGAGCTGTGTCGGACCATCGAGAATCCCCACGACCTCGAACTTGTCGGGAATGTATTCACGTTGGTCATCCGCCGGGTCAATCACATCGCCCACATGAAAACCGCGCGCGCCCGCCAAACTTTTGTGCAGCGCGATTTGATTTGTGCCGAGACGCGGAAGCTGCCCGGTCACCAATTCTAAATCAAACGCTCGCATCAAAATCGGCATCGCCTCATTATTCACCGCGTAAATGTGCGCGCTGGTCTGCCCCGCCAGCGTTGGCATATACGTTGAAAAGCGAATGGTGGGAAAGGTCATCGCGATATCTGGATTGCTGGCGAGATCGCCCTTGATATTCGCGTCCACGCCCTTGTAACCCTCCGCCGTGTTTGGCGAAATCATCGCCGCGCCGCGATATACTTCTACTTTGGAACTCGCCGACGCGCTGATCGAGCCGGTCAACACGCCTGTCAATGAAATGCCAAAGACCGCCAATGCCAACACCAAAAAGACCGGCGCGAGCTTGAAAATATTGCGATAATAGTACGTAAAAACGGACAAAGGTTTCATCAAATTTTCGATTTTAGAATTTCGATTCTCGATTATGGCGCGCTGGCATAATCGAAAATTAAAAATTGTCAATCCCTTCGGTCAATCACCGCCACCGGGTCCAGACGCCACAGCTGCCACAAAATCGTAAGCGTAGAAAAAATCCACACAATGATTGGCACAGGCAAAGTGCCGAGCAACAAACGCAAGTTCAAAATGGAGAGGCGCGTGCCGCGCGGCGAAAAAACCAATGTATCCAACGTTTGATACACCACCAGCGACAGCGCCATGCCCAAAACCCACGCGACCATCGTGAGCAGCAACGCTTCCAAAGTCACGCGCCGCACGAGAAACGAACGACTAAAACCGATGCCTGACAAAATTCCAAATTCGCCGGTGCGCTGACGAAAGTAAATCATATTGAGCAAACCGACGCCGAGCGAAAGCACAATGATAATCACCGCGTTCAACGCAGTGACCAACATATCGTATTGATTCAAGGTGCGTTCGATAAATTGATTCCAATAATCCGGCGTTTGAATGGTCGCGCGATCCGTTTTCAACGCGTCGAGGTCAGCGACCAAACCAATCATCTCGCCCGCTTTAGGAATCAGGACGATTTCATTCGTCGGCTGTCCGCCCGAGATTCGGTCGAGCGCGACCAAATTTAAAACCGTCTTGCCGCCAATCACGCCGACCACCTGCCATTTTCCATTCAAACTATCTTCGCGATTCACGTCGCGCCCAATATAATCGCCTAGCTTCAAGCCGCGCGTCTTGATTAACGATTCGTGCAAGGCGACTTGGTCCGCGTGCGCGTCGGGCAAGCGACCCTCCAACAATTCTGTCCCGGTCACCTGCAATAGACGCGGCATTAAATCATCACTAACGCCAAAAATTGGATAATTCGCCGGCACGCCCAACACGGTGCCGTACACAAACGAAGTTTGAATCGGCGCGTATAAATCCAAATGCTGGCTCTGGCGAACATCCGCGCGCAAGCCGCTGTCGAGTTGATAATATTTTTTATTATAATTGGGTTGTATCACCACAAAATAATAGTACGGCGAAACGAAACCGCGCATGCCGTCAAAAATCGTCGCTGTCAATACCAACGTTAACGAAATCCCAAAAACCGCTAGCGTCAAAATTCCAAGCACCGGCAGCGCCTTGCGTTTGTTGCGCGCATAATAAATAAAAATCGAAAGCGGATTCATCGTAAAAAATAGCAAGCGAGTAGAAAAATATTTAGGCGACTGTTGCCTCTTCTTATGCGCCTTCGCGCAGCGCCACCACCGGATCAAGGCGCGCCGCATTCCACGCCGGCAGCAGACCGGCGATTACACCCAAACCAAGCGCCAGCCCAATCGCAATCAGCGCGAGCCGCGGCGTAATTTTGAAAATCTCGCTGCCGCCCAACGCTTCGGACGCGCCGAGATTTAACAAAGCCGCCATCCCCCAGCCGAGCAAAAAACCGATGGCGCCGCCGAGAAAACCAATCACCGCCGCTTCCAATAAAAATTCGCCGACAATATTGCCATTCGTCGCCCCAATCGCTTTTTTCAAGCCAATTTCGGGCGTACGTTCCGATACGCTCATAATCATTGTATTGACGACAGCGAGCCCGCCGATGATGGCAGCCAACACCGCGCTGCTCAGCAGAATCGCGTTAAACACCGCCAACGCTTGTTCAATCGCGTCGAGCTGTTCATCGAGCGTTTGCACTTTGACATTGCTCACCTCGTCTTGAATTTTCGCGGCGAGCGCTGTCGCTTGCGCGGAATCTTCAGGCACAACGTTAATTTGCGTAATCAAATTCGGACGCTTGATCGTTTTTTGCACAATGTCCAGCGGCGCGATGAGCCAGCCGTCGGGCGCGGTTTGCGTTTCTTTGAGCAAGCCGACAATTTGCCAATTTTTATCGCGCCATTCCAGCACGCTGCCTAACGCGAGCTTTTCTTTTTTCGCGATGCTCGTGCCAACGACCATTTGGTACATGTCGCCGCGCTGCAGCCATCGCCCTGCCGCCAAATCGTCCTCCGACCACAAATCCAAAATTTTTTCGGGCGGCATGCCAATCACTTGGTCCGGCGGCCCGAAACTCACGCTGCCCAAACTTTCAAAAAAGGTCGAGACCTGCGGAATCGCGACTCGGACGCCCGGCACACGTTCGATGCGCCCCACATCGGCTTGCGAAAGCGCCGCGCGAATGCCGCCTTTGGGCGAAACGATAATGGATTCGCCCGCGCCTTTGCGCGCGTTATCAATCATCGCGTTAAAGTATTCGGTCATCGAACCCATCACCGTCACCGCGAAAATGCCAACGACGATGCCAAAGATGGTGAGACCGGTGCGGACTTTGCGCCGCGACATATTTCGCAAAATTTCAAGCATACAGATAAAAGCCAAAAACTAAAAGCGCAAGAACATTCATGGTGAGCTTTTAGCTTTTTACTCTAACTTACGAGTCTACGCGTAACGCTTTCACCGGGTCCAACCGCGCGGCATTCCACGCGGGATACAAACCCGCCAGCATACCCAACAACATCGCAAACGCAATCGCGATCACCATCAAGCGCGGCGTCACATTAAAAATCGAACTGCCGCCGAGCGCTTGCGCCGTCACAGCATTCAATAACGTCGCCAACCCCCATCCCAAAAGCAAGCCAACGACACCGCCAATAAAACCAATCACCGCCGCTTCAAACAGATACTCGCGCACAATTTCGCCGTCCGGCGCGCCCACCGCTTTTTTCAAACCGATTTCGTGACGGCGTTCATTCACGCTCATAATCATTGTATTGATGACCGCCAAGCCGCCGACAAACACCGCCAACACCGCGCCACCGACCAGAATGACATTAAACACCGCGAGCGCCTGCTGCGCTTGCGCGGCAGCTTCTTGCGGCGTAAAAACTTGCACGTTATCTACGTTGTCGCGAATATTTTGCGCAATCGTATCCACCAGCGCGGGATTTTCCGGTATCACATACATCGCCGCAATCAAATCCGGCGCTTGAAGCAACCGCCGCACGGTGTCAAGATTCACCATCGCGATACTGTCAGGCGTTGTCTGCGTCGGATTCATAATGCCGACGACGGTCAAATCGCGATCATGATAGCGAATCACGCTGCCGAGCTCCAATTTACGTTTTTTGGCGAGCTGCGAGCCGACCACCGTTTCGTACTCGTCGCCGCGTTGCAGCCAGCGGCCTTGGGCTAAAGATACGCTCGGAAATAATGTGCCGGAAAATTCGACCGGCACACCGTACACAATATCAGGCACGCCAAACGATACGCCGCTAAATTCTTCCAGCGTGTCATTCGCGATTGGAATGACATCTTTGACGCCGGCGATGCGGCGCACGCGCCGCTCATCATTCGTCGTCAAAATGGATTCAAAATCATTGCTCTTGGGCGAAACGACAATATTCGTGCCGAGCAAATTAATGGCATTGTCAATCAGCGAATTGAAATATTCGCTCATCGAACCCATCACAGTCAACGCCAAAATGCCAATGACGATCCCGATGATGGTGAGAGCCGTGCGGAGTTTGCGCCGCGCCATATTGCGGAGGATTTCGCTCATAACTCGATTATTTTGCAAAAAAATACCCGAAGCGGCAGAGAATCGCGCTTCGGGTCTGTCTTAGAGCGCATTTGAATATTCCTACTTGGTAGAATAGGGGTTGCCAAACACACCTATCCCAACCAAGTAGGAGTCACTATTGTCGCCGCAAATCAAAT
>JAJTXZ010000007.1 GCA_021463195.1 Anaerolineae bacterium | reverse complement strand
AGGGGCTGTGTGAGCAGAGAACTGTCACATCGAGCGGAGCGAGATGTCTCAGTCCCTTCGACATGACAAGTTCTGTGCAGCCGTTTTTGCGAGAAATCTCAATGGGAAAGCGCGAGATTTCTCACTATGTTCGAAATGACAAGCGAAAGTCCTAATTTAGTGTCGTTACAGCCATTTTTGTTTCGCGCGCTTGGCGCGGCGGCGCAGCGAATTTTTATTCAACGACCGCGCGCCATGAGTAGAAATAGCATAATCGCGATAATAATAACCAAGCCGAGCGCCATAATCGTCAACGTCACAATCGGGCCGGCGCTCTGTTTTGGCGGATTGGTCGCTGCGGCAGGGCTTGCGACAGAGGACGCGGTCGCAAACGCAGCGGGCGCCGCGTTGTCGGCATTGCCCACAAGGTTCGTCGCGCTGGCGGAATTGCGTTCCGCCAACTGCGCCAGCGTCTGCTCATATTTGGCGCGCGCTTCGGGCGGCATTTCCTCCACGCTGTGATAGGTGACGCCGTTGATGATTATTGTGTTCATGGAAATTAAAGCTTGCGCGACAGTTCACGAGTCTGCGATTTCGAATTCTTCCAAATCTAGCTCGTGACAATGACCGCAGCCCGCGCGCAAGTCATGCGTCTCTAAAAAATAACGTTCGCAAAATCCTTCCACCACGACTTTTTTCGAAAGACCGAATAATGTTTTGTCCACCCGCGCGTAGAGATGCAGCTGCGGACATTGATTGACGCGCAAAATATCCGGCACGGGGCAGGTCTGACACAAGGCAGGAAACCATTTCTCCGATTCCGAATTATTCGCCAACAGACGACATTCTTGCGTCGCGTGACCGCGCGCGTAATCGCCGTAATAAAATTTGCATTCTTTGCCGTATGGAGTTTTCATTGTTCACACATCGCGCTCATGTCCGCTGCGGATTGCCCCAGTCGCCGATTTTGACATACACCACCGCTTGCGACCACACTTGAGCGAGGTACGGCGTCGCGCCGACTTGGAATTGAAACTCATCGCTGAGCGGAACGCCCAAATTATTTTGCAGCGCGAATTTGGCGAGCGCGGATTGGTCATTCAACGGAATTCCCAATTTATTGGCGCCGGCCAGCAGCGCGGCGCGCCGCGCGTCGCCGCCATTCAAATCCGCGAGCATTCGATCAAACGGCGCATTCGGACCGGGACAATTTGGACGGTCAATATTGTCAAAATCATTATGACCGATGAGCGTCTCGCCGCGCGCATACGTCAAACCGGTTTCATCGCGCAGCCATTGCAGCAATTTCAGATTCGCCAAATACATCGGTTCGGTCCACGCTTCGCCAAAAAATCCTTCGTGTTCAATCGAAAGCGTGTAATAGTTGGGATTGACCGCGTTGATGAGGCCCCGCCATGCGGGCGTGACCAAAATGCCGCGCGGATTGCGCCAGCTGCCGTTATCCCAGCGCAAGCCATTCGCGTACGCGGTATCGCGAATGGAAACATATTGTTCGATTTCGCCCTTTTTGCCGACGGTAAAATGCGCGGACGCCTTGCGCGCGGGATTATTGAACGTCGGAAAAAAGGCACTGAGGGGGCCCTCCCCAATGTGCAAGACCACCGCTTTTACTTTATTGCCGCCGCGCCCCGTTTCAAAATTGCCCGAATTCGTAATCGGGCGCTGTGTCGCAAAAGGACACCAACCGTCATTTGCCATAAACGCCTCCCTCGCGCGCGCTACCGATTTTGTTCCGCGCGCACAAACAGAATTGTCCCAAGCGCCATAAAGACAATAAACGAGACGGTTAGAATAGCCAGATTTAACCAAAGCGGAAAGAGGACAACAAAATCATATTCGGGCGAACCCGCATAAAAGAGCGCGCGCATCAAATCCACCGCGTATCGCAGCGGTGAAAGCAGCGAAATAATTTCAAGCGGCAGCGGCAAGTTGTTGATTGGCACGAATACGCCCGCCGTGAAAAACTGCGGTAAAAAGACAAAGGGAAAAAGTTGGTCCGCCGCGCGGCGCGAAGGCATCACGCCCAAGAGCATCATGCCGAACGCGCCGCCGTGCAGCGCCGCGAGCAGCGCCGTCAGCGGCAAGCCAATGATTTGGGCGCCGGTCATGGGAACGCCGAGAAGCAAACCGAACGCGATAATGCCGACCGCTTGCGGCAGCGCCACCAGCGTCTCGCCGAAAATTTTTCCAAAGACAATCGCATAGCGCGAAATCGGCGAGACGAAAATCTCTTGGCTGAAATCATTCTGGCGATCTTCCAACAACGAAATAATGCCGGTCGCGGTGGACTGCCACAACGTTTGCGCTAAAACGCCCGTGAACACAAACGCGAGAAAATTATAGCTCGAACCCGCGCCAAACGTCGCCTGCATTCCGCCGCCGAGAAAGCCGATAAAGATGAGCGGAAAGAGAAAAGTCGAGAGCAGCCGCCCCCGGTCGCGAATCAGTTTCAAAAAATCGCGGTACGCGATGGCGAAAATCGCGTTCAGATTTCCGCCGACTCGATTTGGCTTTCGGGATGCCGCGCTAGCGCGCGAGCGTTTTTGCAAAGTTATCGTCATTTTCAGAAATAATCGCCAGATACGCGTCCTCGACCGACGGCGTGTTTAATTTCAGCGTCGTCAAGGGCGTATCAATCATTTTCAAAAGTTGATGCGGCGTGCAAGCATGTTCCGCCTGGCCATTCAATTCAATTTTGAATAATGGCGTTTCGGTAAATGGAATGTTCCGCGCGCGTAATTCTTGACGCAGCGCGTCATGGTCCGCCGCGTCAATCAAAAGATAATTCTCGACCAGCCGCGCTTTGACTTGGGCGGGCGCGCCGTGCGCGACGATTTTGCCGCGATTCAAAATGCAAATTGTGTCCGCGCGCTCCGCTTCTTCCAAATAATGGGTGGTGAGAAAAATAGTGGTCGCGTGTTCGCTGCGCACGCGCGTCAAATATTCCCACAAACTGCGGCGGCTCTGCGGATCGAGTCCCGTCGTCGGCTCATCCAAAAACAAAACGCGCGGTTGATGAATCAGCGAGCGAATAATTTCGAGTTTGCGTTTCATGCCGCCCGAAAGCGTTTTGATCGGTTTGTGAATTTCATTTTGGAGACCGAGAATTTCCGCGAGTTCGGCGATTTGAGTTTTGTACGCGCGCGGCATCAGCCAAAAGGCGGGACGAAACGGATGGACGCCGTACAGATTGGCGTGGAGACGCACATTTTCTTCGGCGGTGAGATATTGGTCGAGCGACGGATTCTGAAAAATGATGCCGACATTTTCGCGTACGCTGTTCGGATTCGTCACGAGGTCTTGGCCCGCGATTTCCACTCGACCCGAAGTGGGCGCGCGCGTCGTCGTCAAAATCGAAATCGTCGTCGTCTTGCCCGCGCCATTCGGGCCGAGCAGCACGAAAAATTCGCCCGCCGCGACCTCGAACGAAATATCGTCCACCGCGTTTGTTTGCGAATTTTTATAACGTTTGACGAGATTGGAAACGCGAATGATAGGGGACATAAAGAGTGAGACTAGAGCTTAGAGATTGGAGACTTGCGCTAATCTTCAGTCTCCAATCTCTGTTTTACAACACGAAACCCGATATTGCTGCCGCGCGAGCCCGCGAGATAGCGCGAACGATACGCGCATGACGCTTCATGATATGGATTGAACCACGCGCCGCCGCGCATGACACGCGCGCCGCCGCCCTCAATCTCTTCGCGGCCATCGTCCGCGCGATACGGGTACGCGAATTCGAGCGTTTGCCAATTATTACCCCATTTAGATAACGTCCACTCGAAAACATTACCCGCCAAATCCCATACGCCAAACGGGCTAACGCCCGCCGGAAAATGCGTCACCGGCGTCGTGCCGCCAAATTCCGCTTCCGCCGTATTCGCGCGACCACGTTCGAACTTTTCGCCCCACGGAAAATCGCGCGCATTGTTTGGACCGCGCGCCGCGTACTCCCATTCTGCTTCGCTCGGCAAACAATACCGCGCGTCGCTCTGCGTACTCAGCCAGTTGCAAAACGCCACCGCTTCGTGCCACGAAACGCCGACGACGGGATAGCGCGCCCGATTCAAACGCGGCTCATTCCAAAAGCCCGGAAGCGCCGTCTGACCAATTCGCCCGCGCATCCATTTCCAACCCAGCGCCGTCCAATATGTTTCGTTTTCGTACCCGCGCGCCGAAATAAATTCCGCGTATTCCGCGTTCGTCACCGGATATTTGCCGATGGCGAACGCGCGCAGTTCGAGCTGGTGCGGCGGCGCCGCGTCGCGCAAACGCTTATCGCCCATCCACAATACGCCACTCGGGATTTCAACAAATTCCATACACAACATTCCGCGCGCGTTTCAACTGAACGCGAGAAAGCGGTACCAACCATCCGCGCTTTCTTTGAGCTCCCGCATTCGTTTTGCGACGTACTGATGCAATTTCGCGTTTTCAATCGCCAACGCGCCGAGATCGGCGAGCGCGCGCGCAAAATTCAAATCATCGGCGCCGAACACGCGCACCTGCGCCGAATACAATCGCAGCACGCCGATATTGGCAGCATGCGCGCGCAGCGGCAAAACCAAGACCGAGCGAATTCCTTCGCGCGTCACTTCAGCGGGATATTGCCAGCCCGTTTCCGCGCTCACTTCGGTCAACGCTTTCGCTTCATTCGATTCAAGAACCTGTCGGTCAATCGAACTTGCCGCCAGCGTCACCGCGCCCTTGTCCAAATACGCTTTGCTTAGACCATACGCCGCCGCGAGATGCAGCGTTTGGCCGCGCGGGCCCAAGAGTCGCAGCGAACCCGCTTTGACATTCAACTCGCGCACGAGCTCTATCAATAACGTCGTCAACACTTTGTCGAGTTCGAGCGTAGAATTGACCTGATGCGCGATTTGTTGAAAGGCTTCAAACAGATGCGTCCGATAAATCGCGTCCGCGCCCAAATTGACAATAGCGGCGAGAAACATGCTTTCCGTCGCTTGAAATGCGCGCGGCGCCGCGGTATAGACATGCACAACGCCGATGATGCGTTGACGCGTGGTCAAGGGCAGCGCGAGCATACTCACGAGACCTTCGCGCGCGGCGTGTTCGGGATATTGAAAACCTTCGGCGCGGCTGACGTCCGCGACGTACACGCGTTCGCCTTGCAGGACGGTTCGGTCAATTCCGCTTTTCGCCACGTCGAGCGCGCCCTTGTCCAAATATTGCGCGCTCAAACCATACGCGGCGCGCAAGACCAACTGTTGTTTTTCCTGATCCAACAAACGCAGCGTCGCAGCTTTATATCCCAAATCGGCGACCATATGCCGCAGCAATGAATCGAGCGCTTCCGCTTGATTCACGCTCGCGTTAATGTCGCCCAAAATGGTCAACAAGATTTCGACATTGCGCGGCTCCGCCAAAGGCGAATCCATTTCGCAAGCTCCTTTTGCAGGTCAACTCTTGCCCAGCATCATACTGACAAGCACAATGACCAAGACAAGCGTCGTAATGCCCACGTACAAATAGTCGCGCTCGTACAAAAACGCGAAAATGGAACCCACCACGCGCAGCACCGGCGTAATAATCAAAACAAGCAAGCCCGCCGCAAGAAATCCGGAAGGCCGCAGCTCCGCCATGCGCGATAACACATCGCCCAAATTTGGCACTACCGTCGGCGGCACGCGATGAAAAAACAAATCGAGCGCGAGGCCGAACAACATAAGCGCTACGCTGATAGCCAAACCAACAATCAACATTTGATGCACCACGCTATTCACATCGCGCTGCTCGCGCAGCGCCTGCGCTTGCTGCGCGGTCTCGCTAATGCCATGCACCAGTTCATCCAGATTTGGATTAACGTGGATTTGGTCTTGAGGCGATTCCGCCATTTAGCTGGCTCCCGTCAAAGCGCGATAAAGCATTTGCGCCGCAAACACCAAAAGCAAACCCTGAAAAATTTGTTTGAGCCGATGACTCTGCACACGACTGCCGAGCCGCGAACCGATTTGCGCGCCGAGCAAGACGCCCAACGCGGTGGGAATCGCGATACTCGGGTCAACATAACCATGCTGATAATAAATCAGCGCGCTCGTCGCCGCCGTAATGCCAATCATAAAATTGCTCGTCGCAATCGCGGCGCGCATAGGCAGCCCCATCACCAACGACATAATTGGCACTTTGATCACGCCGCCGCCGATGCCAAGCAAGCCCGAAATATTGCCCGCGACAAAACTTGCCGCCATGCCCAGCGGAAAATTGCGCACACCGTATTTCACCGGCGCGCCCGTCAACGGGTCAAGATAACTCGTATCCAAAAAACCGGTCAGTTCAACATGCTCGGTATCTTTTTTAATGCCGCGCAGCGAGAACGCCACATAGATCAAGACCGCGCCAAAAATGCCCGCAAGCAAATTCGGATGAATCAACGCCGCCGTAATGCCGCCCGCCAACGCGCCGAGCGTCGTCGCGATTTCCAACGTCATCGAGAGCCGCGTGTGCGTAAGCCCGCGTCCCACATACACCGCGCCCGCCGCCGACGAAGTGGCAATCACACTGACAATACTCGCGCCGATTGCGGTTTTAATCGGCAGTCCGACGAGACCGGTGAGGAGCGGAATCAAAATCACGCCGCCGCCAATGCCGAGCATCGCGCCCAACATTCCCGCGCTGATGCCGATTAGAAAAATTTCAACCAAAGTAAACATGGCGCTAATCCTCGTCAAGCGGCGCGAAACCTTTGCCTGCGATCTCGCTGGCGGGCAACGCTACCACAAAACCCTGCGGGTCCACCGCGCTCACCGCGCGTTTCAAATCATCAATTTCCGTCTCCGTCAACGCGCACAACAAGATCGTCCGCGCCTGCTGCGTGTACATTCCTTCGCCATGCAGCGCGGTGACGCCGCGATTCATATCTTGCATCACGCGCTCCGCCACCGCCGCGCCCTTGTCCGTAATCACCATCGTCATGAATTCATCGCGTTTGGCGCTCGGACGCTGCCATACGCCTGTCCCGTACACGCGCTCGTGCGGATTCGGACGCCGCACGCGCTCAAAACCCAATCCTTGAAATACGCGCGGCGCTTCCAACACCTCGCCCGTCGCTTCGTTCAAAGTCAAAGTCGCCAGCGCGATAATAATCAAAAAAAGCCCCGCCACGCCAACCAGCGCAATCACTGTGGTTCCCGCAATCGGCCCAATCGTCGCGCGCGCGGCAAACTCTTGAAAGGAAACAACATGCGTCGGCAAAGCATATAGCTTGAACGACCACACCAAAAGCAAGACGCCCAGAATCGCCAAATAATTTCGCCGCAAGCGTCGCCCGATCGCCTCCAAATTAGTGATGGGAAATTTTGGACGCAAGAGCGAAGTCGCCAACGTTTCCGCCCAATCGGGCGACGGCTGAAACGGCGGCACCAACATCGCCGCGAATAAATCGGTTTCAAGCAATCGCACCCGATACGAAAATAATTCAAAGTAACGATAACGTCGCGCCTCAATCCACAAAAAAAATAGAATCAGAACCATATTTATCAGCAGTGCCGCGTGCGAATTGCTAGGCGATGCCAACGCAAACGAAATGACCGCCGCCGTCGTCACAATCGCCCAATTCGTCGTCGCATCCAAACGTTCGCGCCACATATTGGCGCGATGTATTTCGCCGCGATAAAAATGCGTCATCGCCGTCGTAAAATCCGACGAACGCATTTCATAGCCGCGATACTGCCACACCGGTTCGCGCAGCGGACGTCCGTCGGCAGTTCTATTATCGGAAGAAGGGGATTGATTCGTCATGGGATATTTCCTCAAGCGCGCAAACGCCATGAATTGTAGCGCCGAAAAAGCATCTCGGCTATAATTTCAATATGCCTATCGAAAATCAACTGAACATTTGGATTCAGCGCCTGCGCGCCATCGCGCAAACCGGCCTCGCGTTTCATCCGCCGGTGTACGATCGCGAACGCTATGAAGAAATGTTAGAGCTCGCCGCTGAAATGAGCGCGACGCGCGCGGACCTTTCGCGCGATGAAAATCTATCGGACGCATTGTACAACAAATGGCGCAGCGAAATTCACTCCGGAACGCCGGGTTATGTGACGCCCAAAATCGGCATCGGCGCCGTCGTGTTTAACGCCCGCGATGAATTATTGCTGATTGAACGGCCGAGCGGCTATTGGTTATTTCCAACCGGTTGGGCGGACGTGGGTTATACGCCCGCGCAAGTGGCGATAAAAGAAGTGCGCGAAGAAACGGGGCTCGCGGTGACGCCGACGCGTTTGATTGCCGTCTATGACCTGCGCCGCTTGCTCGAACACGAAACGAACTTGCATTTTTACTCGCTGATTTTTTACTGTCGTCTCGACGGCGGCGAAATACGCTTGCGACCGCACGAAGCGCGCCAAGCCAACTTTTTCGCGCGCGACCATTTGCCCGCGCCGCTCGCGCATCCCGAATTGGACTGGGTCGAACACGTCTTTGCCGCGCATGATGGCGCCTTGCGCGAACCATTTTTTGACCGCTGATATCTATGGAATTTAAAAATCAAAGCGTCCTCATCACCGGCGGCAATCGCGGCATCGGTCTCGCCACCGCGCGGTTATTCGCCCAAGCCGGCGCGCGCGTCGCCATTGTCGGGCGCGATGCGGACGCGGGCAGCGCGGCATTGCGCACGCTGCGCGATGCGCTTTTTATTCAAGCCGATGTCACGCGCGCGGCGGATTGTCAACGCGCGGTGGATGAAACCGCGCGCGCGTTTGGCGCGCTGCATATTTTATTCAACAACGCGGGCATCATCTTGCGCAATCGCAACGTCGAGACGACCACCGAAGCGGAATGGGACGCGACGCTCGACACGAACGTGAAAAGCGTTTTTCTAATGAGCCGCGCGGCGCTGCCGCATTTGCGCGCGGCGGGCGGCGGCGCGATTATCAACACCGCGTCGTACGTCGGCCTCGTCGGCTTTCCCGGTCTCGCCGCGTACGCCGCCAGCAAAGGCGCGGTCGTGAATCTCACGCGCGCAATGGCGCTGGACCACGCGCCAGAAAATATTCGCGTCAACTGCATTTGTCCCGGCAGCGTTGAAACGGATATGATTCATCACGCGTGGGAATTGTATGGCGATGTGACGCAAGCCGCGCGCGTGTGGGCGGACAAACATCCGCTCAAACGCATCGCATCGCCCGAAGAAATCGCGCGCGTCGTTTTATTTCTCGCGAGCGACGCGGCAAGTTTCATCACCGGCGCGGCGCTTCCGGTGGACGGCGGCATTACAGCGGGCTAAATGTGATACAATAATTGAACGATGGCGCGTTTTGAACGTATTTGTCCCAACTGCGGCGCGAGCAATGGCTACCATAAAGCGCAATGCGCCAAATGTCGCGCGTCCTTAACGGGCGCGCCGCCGCAACCGCCCGCGCCGCTTTTGTCGCGTCAAACCGCGCTGCGCGTCGCGTGGCGCGCGACCAAATTCATGACCGTGATAGGCGCGACGCTGGCATGGCACGGCGCGCGGCGCGGAGTCGAAAAAATTCGCGCGTCCCGTCGCGGCAACGCGCAACACGCAACGATTGAAGGCGATTATGTGGCGTCGCCCGCCGAATCATCCGCCGCGTCGGTTGAACAATTTTCAGCCGCGCGCGAATGGCGCGTCTGGAGCGACGACAACGCTGACGATTCCGCCCCGCCACTCACTACACTGCACTGGGGTTCTACCTCCAAATCCAAAACGGATTGAGCCAACGCGCCATTTAAATTTTTTTTCACTTTAACTTTATGGATTTTCCTTCACGCCGTTCCGTCGTCCGCGCGCAAAATGGCATGGTCGCCACCAGTCAGCCGCTGGCATCCGTCGCGGGCTTGCGAATGCTGCTGCAAGGCGGCAACGCGATTGACGCGGCGATCGCAGCCGCCGCGACGTTGAATGTCGTCGAGCCGATGAGCACCGGCATCGGCGGCGATATGTTCGCGTTAGTGTGGATGGCGCGCGAACAAAAGTTGTACGCGCTCAACGGTTCGGGGCGCGCGCCCGCCGCGTTGACGATTCAAGAATGTCGCGCGCGCGGCGCGACGCGCGACATTCCTTATACCGGTTGGCTGCCCGTCACAATCCCCGGCGCGTTGGATGGTTGGGCGCAAATGCACAATCGTTTTGGCGCGCTGCCGTGGGCGGATATTTTGCAGCCCGCGATAACGTATGCCGCCAACGGTTTTCCCGTCAGCGAAATTATTCAAACGCATTGGGCGAACGCGCAGCCCAAATTGGATATGAATCCCGCGGCGGCGCGCGCGTATTTGCATCGCGACCAACCGCCGCGCGTCGGACAAATTCATACCCAGCCCGATTTGGCGAATACGCTGCGCGCGATCGCGGCAGAGGGCCGCGACGCGTTTTATCGCGGCGAAATCGCGAATCAAATCGCGCGCTATGCATACAAGACGGGCGGTTTCATCACCAAACAAGATTTGGCGAATCACACCTCAACGTGGGATGAACCGTTGGCGACGCCGTACCATGACGTCACTTTGTACGAATGCCCGCCAAACGGGCAAGGCATTATCGCGCTCGAAACATTGAACCTGCTTGAAGGCTTCGCGCTGCGCGACTTGGAACACAACAGCGCGGAATATTTACATCTCATCCTCGAAAGTTTGAAACTCGCGTGCGCCGACGGATACGCGCACATCGCCGACCCGCGCATGTCGTCCGTTCCGACGGAACAGCTATTGGACAAAATGTACGCCGACCATCGCCGCGCCTTGATTGACCCCGCGCGCGCGATGGAAATGCCGACCACTGACATTCGGCGCAGCGACACAATTTATCTTGCGGCGGTGGACCAAGAGCGCAACTGCGTTTCTTTCATCAACAGTTTATACGAAGGTTTTGGTTCGGGCATTGTGATTCCCGACACGGGCATTTGTCTGCAAAATCGCGGCGCGAATTTTTCGCTCGATCCGCAATCGCCCAACGCGCTGGCGCCCAACAAACGTCCGTATCACACCATCATTCCCGCGATGGCATTCAAAAACAACGCGCCATGGTTATCGTTCGGCGTGATGGGCGGATTCATGCAGCCGCAAGGACACGTCCAAGTATTGTTGAATATGACAGATTTCAACATGGACCCGCAGCGCGCGCTCGATGCGCCGCGCGCGCGTTTATTTACGGATGGCGCGGTGGCATTGGAAGACGCGTTCGACAATGACACACGGCTCGAGCTGCAAACGCGCGGTCACAAGTTAATCCACGCGGAAACGGATAGTTTTGGCGGGGGACAAATTATCGAACTGGATATTGAAAACGGCGCGCTCGCCGCGGGCAGCGACCCGCGCAAAGACGGGTGCGCGATAGGTTACTAGAGATTGGAGTCTAGAGACTGGAGACGGGAGACAAACCGCCCGTCTCTAGTCTCTATTCATTTTCATGTCAAATAACGGACAAACTCAACTCGCGGATTCGGCGATTCCCGAACGCGCGGTGAATAAAATTGATTCAGACACGGAAGCGTATCTGCCGCGGCGCGTCTTGTGCGTCAACGCGCATCCCGACGACCAAGAATTCACCGTCGGCGGCACGTTGGCAAAATGGGCGCGCGCGGGCGCGGCAATTATAACCGTGGTGATTACGGACGGCGACGCGGGTTCCAATGAACACACGCCCGCCGACATGACCAAAACCCAACTCGCGGCGATTCGTCAAGTGGAACAACAAAATGCGAGCGCGACGCTGGGCGCGCAAGAGACGGTATTTTTGCATTATGCCGACGGCACGCTGCAACCGACGCTCGATTTGCGTCGCGATTTGACGCGCCTCATTCGCAAATTTAAACCGGATACCGTCGTCTGCGGCGACCCAACCATGCGCTTTTTCGGCAACAGTTATATGAATCATCCCGACCATCGCGCGGCAGGCGACGCGACCTGCGACGCGGTTTTTCCATCGGCAGGCACAAAATTTATTTTCCCCGAATTGCTCGCGGAAGGATACGCGCCGCACGAAGTGCGGCGCGTCTATTTGCATGGTTCAGAAAAAAATGACGTGTGGGTTGACATATCCGAAACGCTCGCCATCAAAGTGCGCGCATTGAAACAACACGCCAGTCAAATCGGCGCTTGGGACCCGCTGGAAATGATGACGGAATGGGCGCGCGAAGAAGGCAAAGAAAAAGGATTAGCGGCGGCGGAAGCGTATCGCGTCATGATTCTCGGCAAAGACCGCACAGAAGACGCGACGAATCCGACGCAACATATATTGGGCAAGGCGGAAATGTGAGCGGCGAAACGCTAACGCGCAGGCGGACAAAATTTGTCCGCCTGTTTTTTATTGCGCGCGGCTCACCCTCTTGTCCCATTTATGCCAACGCGAAAATCGCTACAATGTGCGTATGCGTAAAATCATTTTAGCGGGCGCGCTCTTGCTATTTTGCGCTGTCGCGTTGAGCGCGGCGCGCGCGTGGGCGCAGCCCGCGCGCGTTATTTCCGCGCCTGTGTTGAAATGGAGCAACGGCGGTTGTAAAACAACGTGGTGCCGCACAGGGTGGTACGCGTCGCCGGCGGTGGCGGATTTGGACGGCGATTCAAAACCCGAAGTGATTTGGAGCGATTATCGCGTGGTCGTCGTCAACGGCGAAGATGGCGCGGACCAATGGGTGGTAAACAGTCCAGGCGGCGGACGCAGTTGGCCCTCGGTGGTCGTCGGCGATGTGGATTATAACGGCTCGCTCGAAATCGTCACCGCGCACAGCGGCGGCTATTTGTCGGTGTTGAACGGAAACGGGACCGCGTTTGGCAGTTTCCCTAAACAAGCGCAATCGAATGAGCTGCGTTCGCTCGCGGTCAGCGATGTGGACGCGAACGGCGATTTGGAAATTTTGATTTGCGCGACGCGTTCCAACGACCAATGGTTTTTGTACGATCACAATGGCGCCGTACGCGCGGGCTGGCCTCAACATTCGCCCGATTCCGACGCAAATGGTTACGCGGCGGGCTGTTACAATGAAAACGTGGGGCTCGCGGATTTGGATGGCGATGGTCGCGCTGAAATGATTGGGCCTAATGATACGCATTACGTCGTCGGTTACAATGAGGATGGCGCGCCGCTGCGCGCCAATGTGATATATGGTCAAATCAATTCGCAAAACAAAGTGTGGGCGCGCGTCGGTTTTCATTACGACCACGCGGTAGATTTGCGCGGTTATGCCAACTGCGGCGCGGAACATCGCCCCAATTTCGCGGACAGCGCGCCGAGTTTCGCCGATGTTAACAATGACGGCGTTTTGGAAATCATCATCGTCGGCAACACATACAACTGCGGCACGAGTCCGTACACCAGTTTATTTCATTCGCCTTATATTTTGCGCGCGGACCGCACGCGTTGGGCGGGCAGCGGATTCGATTGGGAAAATTTACCCGCGCCCGAACCGAATGCCGCGCCGTTGTCTGAAGATTACGCGCGCATCGAAACGGCGATGCCGAATCCGGTCATCGCGGATTTGGACAATGACGGATTCAAGGAAATTTTATTTTCGTCATACGACGGACGCTTGCACGCGTATTGGCTCGATAAAACGGAACACGGCGCTTTTCCGTACGCCATCAAAAAACCGAACGAAAATTTTATCCGCTTTAGTTCCGAGCCGCTGGTGGTGGATATTGACAATGACAGCCAAGCCGAAATCATCGTGACGACGTGGACAGAAAAAGAGAGCAACGCGGGCGGACAACTTTTAATTTTGAGTTCGGCCGGCGCATTGCTGCAAAGCGTGGATTTGCCGCGCAGCGCGGACGATTGGGATGGCGCGATGGCGGCGCCGACGTTCGCGAATATTGATGACGACGCGGATTACGAAATTGTGATTGGCACGGCGCACACCGGTCTCGTCGCGTACGATTTGCCCAATTCATCCAACGCGCGCGTGTTGTGGGGCACGGGACGCGGGAATTATTTACGCAATGGTCAAGCGCCGACCACGCGCGCGCCGTCGCCCACCGCGACGCCAACGCTCACCGCGACCGCCACGCCAACGCGAACGCCAACCGTTTGCGCGGACGCGCCTGCCGCGCCCAAATTGAAACAACCAAAGAACGGTAAAATTTTTACCGCGCGACAAATCCCGCTGCGTTGGGCGCCCGTCGTCTGCGCGACCTATTATCAAGCGCAAGTGCAGCGCGGTTCTGCCGCCGGCGTCGTCGTGGACGCGCCAGACAATTTGCGCGCCACAACGTACACGACCAAAATTTTGAAACGCAAGCGCGTCTATTATTGGAGCGTGCGCGCGTGCAACGATACCGCTTGCGGCGCGTGGTCCAATAAACGTTCGTTTCAAATTGTCGCGCCCTAGCGCTTGGACTTTGACTAGTCCATCTCACCAAAGTCGCTTTACAGTTTCAAGAAAATTTTCTTGCGGGATAGGTTTGTTTCCCAGCAAAATTCTATCGCCAATGTTAAGCATTTATGGTGAGACGGAATAGAGCGCTTGAATAATTTGAATGTTCAGCCCGCTCGGGTTTTCGGAAAATCCGAACGGGTTTGGGCTAGCGACGAGTGTGCGTCACGTTTTTGGGCGAATCGAATTCGCTCGCAACAAATACACGAAACGTCTCTGCGGACGTTTCCGCTAGTCTGCGATTGCGAGTGTTCTTGATTCGCCGCAGACTTGCGTTCTAGAGCCGATTCCACTTTGATTTGTGGGTAGACCTTTTGAGTTTCCGAAAACCCGAAAGGTCTTGCCCCACAAACGAATCAGGAATTCACTCTAGTTTCCGCGATTTCTAATCGCTTGATGTGATTCCCAAAATTTTGACGCACACCCCTAGCGACGCAAGGTTTGACAATTCCCCAAAACAGACGACCATAGACGCATGGCCGCTGATTTAATCGCGCAAGGGGTTAAACGCGCGCGCGCGATTTTGACGCAGTGCGTCACGCCGCGCGGCTTTCGCGCTTCGGCGCGCCGCGATGGTTATCCGCAAGTATGGGCGCGCGACAGCATCATTACATTTCTCGGCGCGCTGACGACGGGCGACCGCGAGTTTACGCGCGCGGGCCGCGCGTCGTTGGAAACGCTCGGCGCGCATCAATCGCCGCGCGGGTTAATCCCCTTGAACGTCAATCCCGACACAGGGCGCACCAGTTCTGAAAACGCGGGCGCGCTCGATTCCAATTTGTGGTTTATTCTCGGACATTATTTGCATTATTTGTTGACGCGCGACGCGGCGTTTACGCGCGCGCATTAGGCGGCGCTCGACCGCGCGCTCGTGTGGCTGGAATTTCAAGATATGAATGAATGCGGTTTGTTGGAAATTCCCGAAGCGGGCGACTGGATGGATTTGCTGGCGGTGCGCTATAACGTGTTGTACGATAATGTGTTGTATTACGCCGCGCTGCTCGCGCATCAAGAACTCGCGCGCGTGGTGGCGCCGAAATTGACCGCGCACCGCGTGGCGATTGACGCGACGGGCGTGAGCGAACGAATCAATCTCTTGATGTGGGTGGATCGCTGCTGGGTGGCGGAACACTTTGCCGCGCATTTGGAACGTTTGAAAGCAATGCGGCTCGAATGGTATATGCTGTATCACAATATCGGCACGATTTCGAGTCGCCCATTTTATTTGCCGTGGGTGGCGTTTCGCGAGTACGGCGATTGGTGCGATGCGCTCGGCAATGTGTTGGCGATTCTCACCGGCATCGCGGGCAAACATCGCGCCGCGCATATTTTGCGTTATCTCGACGATGTGGGCATGGCGGAACCGTATCCAACCAAAGCGATTTATCCGCCGATTTTTCCGGGCGAGAGTAATTGGCGCGATTATTATCGCAGCCGCAATTTGAATTTGCCGCACCAATATCATAACGGCGGCATTTGGAGCATGATTGGCGGTTTCCATGTCGCCGCGCTGGTGCGACAAGGATGGCTGCGCGAGGCGAAAGGTTTACTCAAGTTGTGCGCGCAAGCCAATCAACGCGGCCATGAAAGCGCTTGGGAATTTAACGAATGGATGCACGGCGAGACGGGGCGCCCGATGGGCTATCCGCTGCAAGCCTGGTCTGCCGCGATGTTTTTGTATGCCGAGCATGCGGTGCGCACGGGCGCGCTGCCGTTATTTGACGAGCTGCTCGCGGCGAAACCATATCACGAAACGGAAGAGGGCGCGGTGGTGTATAAAACGCCGGGAGGGGGACCAGGATGATTTTGAAGATTGGGGATTGGGTGATTGGGTGATTAGCGCGATGCGCGAATGCGCGTTTTCATTTTATCAACGCGAGTTCCAATGCTTCGCCTACATTTTTTGCGCCGACGAGTTGAATGCCGTTTGATTTTTCCGCCAGCTGCCGCGCAATCGGATACGGCACGAGCGCGCGCTTGAATCCTAACTTGGACGCCTCTTTGACGCGCTTTTCCGCTGACGCGATGTTACGCAATTCTCCGCTCAAACCGACTTCGCCCATCACCGCTAAATCATCCCACACGCGATAATCTTTGAAACTGGACGCGATGGCAACCGCAACGGATAAATCGGCAGCCGGTTCGTTGATTTTCAAACCGCCGACGACGTTCACAAAAATATCTTGATTGTACAATTTCAAACCGACGCGTTTGGTCAATACTGCGGTCAATAATAACAAGCGATTCATGTCCACGCCGTTCGCGGTGCGGCGCGGCAAACCAAACGCGGTCACGCTCGTCAATGCCTGAATCTCGCACAATAAAGGTCGCGTACCTTCGAGCGTCACCGCAATCGCGTTGCCCGCCGCGTGCGCCGCGCGTTCGGCGAGAAACGCTTCGCTCGGATTGGCGACCTCGACCATGCCCTCTTGCGTCATTTCAAATACGCCGACTTCGTCCGTCGCGCCAAAACGATTTTTCACCGAGCGCAACAGACGATAAGTATGATAACGCTCGCCTTCGAGATACAACACCGAATCCACCAGATGCTGCAAGACGAGGGGCCCCGCGATTGAACCCGCTTTGGTGACATGCCCGATGATAAAAATCGGCACGTTTGAACTTTTCGCCAGCTGCGTCAAGCGCGCGCCGCATTCTTTGACTTGGGCGACGCCGCCTGCCGCGCTGTCAATCATTTCCGAATAAACCGTTTGAATCGAATCTACGATGACGAGTTTCGGTTTCAAGGTTGTGATGTGATTGGAAATTTCTTCGAGCGACGTTTCGTTGAGCAAAAATAAATTGTCCGCGTTCACGCCCAAACGTTCCGCGCGCAATTTGATTTGTTGAATGCTTTCTTCCGCGCTCACATACAACACCGCGCCGACCGAGTTGGAGAGCTCTGCCGCGAGCTGCAGCATCAATGACGATTTGCCAATACCGGGCTCGCCGCTAACTAGCACGGCGGACCCCGCCACAATGCCCCCGCCCAATACGCGATTCAATTCGCCCATCGCAATCGGCATCCGCGCAAACTCATCGGCGCGCACGTGACTGAGCGCGGTCGGTTTGCCGCGCGGCGCAAGCGATGCGAGCGTGTTGGACGACGCGACCGTTTTTTGTTCCACCGTCTCGACGAGCGTATCCCAGCTTTCGCAGTTGGGGCAGCGTCCATACCAACTGGGTGAAATAAAATCGCAGTTGGAACAAACATATTGCGTGCGGAGTTTTGGAGTTTTGGGCATGAGCTTTTTCGCCGCGGAACCGATTTTTTATTCAGACACGCGCGACTGTAGCACGTATGTTCGCCTGTGTCAAACTTTGAATTTTAATTCGCGCGCCAATGTCACGTCATCCGAACAAATAAAAAAAAAGGCAGTCTCAAAACGAGACTGCCTTGACTTG
This sequence comes from Anaerolineae bacterium, assembly GCA_021463195.1. Classification (GTDB taxonomy): domain Bacteria; phylum Chloroflexota; class Anaerolineae; order UBA4142; family SHND01; genus SHND01. Next base: position 85,643 of record JAJTXZ010000007.1, on the reverse strand, counting down.
CGATAGATTGTCTATGGATCGGATTCGAGACCAACGACCCACAGCGACGTCATTGCCGTGTCGCCATCGCCGGGCGCGCGACAAGTTACATGCCACATGCCGGGTTCTTCCGAAGCGAACGGCGAAAACGAGTCAAAATCGCTCAAGAGTCCGTCCCAATTAAAGTAACCGCCAGCGTCTGCGGTCACCGTGCCTAAACTAAAGGAACGTCCATCCGGACGGGTTGACCAGCAGTTGATGGCTTCCCAAGCGTCCCAACCGCTGCCGGATACGGCCACCCATGGATTCAGGGCATTGACCGTGTCGGGCGTGGCTTGGATCCAGCTTGCGCCCATTTCGGCAATCGCATCGCCTTTGACCTCGAACGACGCCAGCGCGCCATAACCGCTGCCCAACGCGCGCATTGTCACAGCATACCAACCGCGGCACGCGCGCGAAGTGAATTCTAACGGAAAGACGATATTGCCCTCTTCATCCGCTTTCACATCGCTGGGACCAGAGAAACCGTCATACATGCCCTGAATGGCCGGATCATCCGCGCTGGCAGGTTCAACATTCGCGCGGCCGCTGCAATTACCGGGCAGTGTCACCCAAACATTGACAATTTCATCGCGCCAGAAACCGCTGCCCGAGACCCAAAAGGTCTTGTGGTCATTCGTCGTTATATCTATCATTGCGCCGGAAGTGGTGTACGCTTTGGATTCGACAATCACCGTCGTTTGAGCTTGCGCGACGATAGATTGATTTGTTCCGAGTTGATGCGCAACCCACGTCCAAGCGCCGAGCTGATGCGCAAAGGCGCCGCCGAATTGAACTTTTGAGCCGCCCTGACTGTGCCAGACAAAATTCGCTTCGCCATACGCGTCGGTCAAAATATCGCCGTTGCCAAGGTTGGACGCAAAGCCCGAGACTTGGCCGCCGCTTACGGCGCGGCCGTCGGGTTCTACGACATACGTATTCAAATGTGTATTGGGGCTAAAACCAGCGCAGTAAAAATAAAAACTGGTGCCGGGCGGACCGGATACCGGATCGCTCCAACACGAAGCGCCCGCGGCGCGGGTGGGACTAGCGAACGCGAGTCCCATCAACACGGCGGCGAACGCAAGGAATAATATTCTACGATACATTGTTATCTCCTTGTATTGCAAGTATACGGACATCGGGAGGAAAGAGCGCCTCTCCTCCCGATTCATTTTATCATCGCGTTGCCGTGTACGAACCGTAACCATTCACCAAACCCGCGCCATAGACTTCGGAACTCGGGATAACAACTGTCCCAAAATGGCAATACGCTTGCGGACAGGTGCCGCCAGTGCGGTCGCCGCCCGAAGTATCTGTTGCGGAGAGTTCAGTCTGGTAATTGACGAGACCTTTGGTCGCGCCTTCTTTCAAGATTTTTTCGATACGCGCAGGATTGCCGCGCGCGTCGAGATTGCGGCTCGCGATCAGCCCCATGACGCCCGCGACGTGCGGCGCTGCCATCGAGGTGCCTTGAATGATGGCATAGCATTGATTCGGGCGAAAATTCATGCCTGAAATATGAAAGCAGTCAATGCCAGCTACGACAATCCAATTGGATGTGGTAGAGAAATCTTCCCACGCGTTATAGCCGTCAGCAACGGACGTGCCGCCATACACAGAGTTCATCCCTGTCCAGGGCCAGCCGGGCGTGCCGCCGCGGTCCGCGCTCGGCACGTTGAATTTGCGCGCGCCGCCGGGCGCCGCGACATCAATGCCGGGACCATAATTACTGTAATACGCCAGCTGATCTTTTTTGCCGACGCCGAATGGGTGATGCGCGTCGCTTGCCGGTTTGCACCAAGCATTCGCGCCGGCAGCCAGCGCATCAGGCGGACATGAAGGGGAAACCCCATTTACGATATTGTTGGTTGCTGAAACGAGAATCAACTCGTCGCCTGCGGGACTCGACACCAAGCCAGATGGGTCTCCGCCGGAAGTCGGGTCGCCAGGAACCGCAAGGATGCCGTGCGAAGTAAAGACGCCGTTCGCATCAATGCGCGCCCGGTCATTGCCCGCCGAATGCGCGATGATAGTGCCGTTGTTCCAAGCGTATTTGGCGGCGGCTTTTTCCATAGCGATTTCGGCGCGGCCGTCAGCGGAAAAAGGATCGCCAAAACCGCCGAACGACAGATTGACGACATCCACGTCATGGTCGGCAGCCCAAATCATCGCGGCGGCAATGGTCGAGCCGTACGCGCTGCCGCACCAATCCGAAATTTTAAGCGATGAAATTTTGACATTTGGCGCGATGCCATTGATGCCATGTCGGTCCATCACGGCGCCGATATTGCCGCCAATCCATGAACCGTGACCATTGAAATCATTGTCCGCCTTGACCGCGCCGCCAAAAATATTCGCCGCGACCCAGGCGTCATCAAAACCGGTGGATTCAAAACAGGCGGGGTCACGAAAATAAAAACTTTTGGCATGCGAAAAATTGCGCGCGAGTTCGGTATGGGTGTAATCCACGCCCGTATCCATTACCGCGACTGTTACGGTCGGGTCGCCGCTGCCCAATGCCCAAGTTTTGGCGTTCGCGCCGACGCGCGGCAGATTCCACATCAACTCTAAAACCAAATTGCCGGGGTCCGGTTTTTGTTTGGTTTTGATATTCGCGTCAGCCACTTGGAGCATTTTAGGTTCAGCGCGCGCGCCGAGGAATTTCATTTCGGTTCCAAATAGTTCTTTGTACATAGCGGGGCGGAAAAGTTGAAGGGTGTTGTCTTTGCCCGCGTGCGTGACGCCTTTGAGTTGGCGCGTCTTGGCGGCGAACTCGGCGTCGGTGGAACGGGTCGCAAACGTGTTAATCTGCGGCATTTCCAAAACAACTTCGGCGCCCGCTTTTTTAACGGCGCGCAGAGCCCGTTTGTATGCCTTGGCATTCTTGGCGGTTACGGTATATCGGACGCCATTAGTTTGGGCGGCGGCGGCGCGATTTGGCGCAAGCCCCGAACCCACCACCAGCGTCAAAGATAAAATGGCAGCGATGATAAATCCGGATTTGATTGTCAGACGCATATCTAATCCTCCTTGATGAGATAAATAATCGGGTATTCGGCAAAGGAGTAGGAAATAATTTTGGCGCGGCACCTCCTCTTGCAAAAATTTTGGGTGAAACCAAAAGCGTAGCGCTGATTACTTTGCGTGGACAGTTCGACCAGAAAACAATTCGCGCGCGCAAGTTGCTTGCGACCGAATGCTTGTGGCGGCGCGTAAAAAAGGCGCGCGTGAGGCACGCGCTGCTTGGTATTGTATCGAAAACGCGAGCCAAGTCAAACGCGTAATTCGACATTTGACAAATCTTAGGCAAAGATTAGAATAGGATTAGCCCCGCGCGTTGTTCTTTTGACGGCATTATCAGTCAGCGTAGACGAAAATTACCGGGCGAAAGTAAACCGCAAGACCAATCAACTCCTTTGTTTGGCTATTATAATTGAACGCCGCGACAACTTTTCTAGCGTACCCGATTCTCGTTACTATTTCGGCGCGTCCGCAGATTCCCCAATATTTCATTCGCGTATTGTTTTCTCCGCATCACCGCTTTAAAAGGAGGTGACCGTTATGCGCTAAGCTCTACGAATTTTGTTCGCGACTATTGTTTCAGATTTTTGAAATCCACCTATCAAATCTGAGGAGAACACATGTGATGAACAAGCATTTCCGAAATCTAAGCATTCTTGCCATTGCGATTGCCACTCTATTCTTCGCGGCGCCCTCCGCTCTGGCTCAACAAAATCCAAAAACCAATAGTAATTTTAGCGATAACCTCAAACATCCTTTGGGGTCACGCCAACAAGCGCTGCAACAAAAAGCGCTTGAAGCCAAAATCCGCGGTGAAAATGTAGGCGAGGTCTATCAAGTTGATGGCAAGTATGTGGAAACAAAACGCGCCAAAGACCTCATCTGGACCGTGTTGGGCCAATTTGGCACCCAAATCAATCCGAGCTATGGCGGCAGCGCGGGGCCCACGCGCAACCAAATTCCCAAACCAGACCGTCAAGTTAACAACACCACCATTTGGACCAGAGATTTTAGCGCCGACTATTTCCGCAAACTATTATTTTCCACCGACCCCGGCGCGGTCTCGATGCGTAATTTTTATCTCGAACAATCCTCCGGGCAATACACCGTTGGCGGACAAGTAACCGACTGGGTCCAAGTGCCATATAACGCGGCGAACTATGGCGCCGATTATTGCGGCAGTTATGTTTGCGCGCGCACTTGGCTCTTTGTTCGCGATTCGGTCAATGCTTGGTACAACGACCAAGTGGCGGCAGGCAAATCCGCCGCGGAGATTAACGCCGAACTTGCCCGTTTTGATGTCTGGGATCGCTATGACTATAACGGCAACGGCAATTTCAACGAACCGGATGGATACATTGACCACTTTCAATCCGTCCATGCTGGCGAGGGTCAAGAGACCGGCGGCGGCGCGCAAGGCACCGACGCAATCTGGTCGCATCGCTGGTATGCTTTTTACAATCTCATCGGTTCAGCAGGACCCTCTTTTAATAAATTCGGTGGCATCCAAGTCGGCAGCTCCGATTACTGGATCGGCGACTATACCATCGAACCGGAAAATGGCGGGGTCGGCGTTTTTTCGCACGAGTTCGGGCATGATTTAGGATTGCCGGATTTGTACGACACCAGCGGTAATGTCGGCGGCGCGGAAAATTCCACCGGTTTCTGGACACTGATGTCCTCGGGTTCGTACGGCGCTTCCGGCGTGCCAAAAGACGGCATCGGCACCGAACCCATCCATATGAGCGCGTACGAAAAGATATTCCTCGGCTGGTCCAAGTCGCGAACGCTCCAGTACGGCAACAACAAAAATATCTGGCTCAGCCCCGCTGAATTTCAAACAGGCGATTTCCAACAACTCATCATCAACCTGCCGCCCAAACAACTGGATGCCAACGTCGGCTCTCCGTACGCCGGCAGTTATTTCTATTACAGCGGCAGCGGCAACAATCTCGACAATAGCATGACACGCTCGGTCACTTTGCCGGGCGGCAATCCGCAGCTCTCCGCCATGGTTAACTATGCCATCGAACAAGATTGGGATTATGCTTATCTCACGGTGAACGGCGCTAACGTATCAACGAACCTATCCACCAACACTAATCCTAATGGTCAGAATCTGGGCGAAGGCATCACCGGCTCGAGCGGCGGCAACTGGGTGAGTCTCACCGCAGACTTGACCGCGTATGCTGGACAGACCGTAACCCTGGGTTTTCGCTATTGGACCGATGTCGCTTCGGCTGAAAGCGGACTGTTGGTGGATGATATCGCGATCACAGGCAATACTACAGATGGCGCCGAAACCGACCCAGGTTGGACATATGCGGGCTTTATACGCACCAATGGCACCATCACGCAATCCTTCCAGAATGCCTACTTTGCCGAATATCGAACCTATCAGGGTTATGACGCGGGATTAAAGACGGGCCCCTATAACTTTGGATTCCTCAATGACCCGAATCGGCAGGATTGGGTGGAACATTTCCCCTATCAGGACGGGATGCTCGTGTGGTACTATGACACGTCCTTCCCCGACAACAATATCGGCGACCACTGCGCGGATGGACGCTGCGGCGGATTGTACTTGCCGGTAGATTCTCATCCCAAATTGCTGATTCGTCAGGATGGCAAAATGTGGCGTCCGCGCGTTCAAATCTTTGACGCGACCTTTGGCACAGACCGGGTGGAACGCTTGTGCCTGAATGTCAACAGCGCGAAAAAGTGTTACAAGGGACGCAAAGCGCGCACGACCTTTAATGACATGAAGGATTACTGGATTGCGCCGAACCCAGCCATCAACAACTTGGGTTGGTCAAGCGTGATTCTTCCAAAAACCGGAACTTCCATTCGCGTCATGCAAATGCTTCCGGATCGTCTGCAGCTCGCCGTCACCTTCCAACAACCCTAATTCTGCTGGCAAGAGCTATCCCCTTGCGCTTTACGCAACGCCCGCGCAAAAATTTGCGCGGGCGTTGTCATAGCGTCAACCAAAATAAAAATGCCCGAATCGCGTACGCGATTCGGGCGCTCTTTATATTTTCACTGCGCGACGCGCTCAATTCAACGACGGCGTCGCCAATTCTTCCAACGTGCGGTCAATGGTCAAAATATCTTCCGCGACCAACTTTATTTGGCCGTCAATCACATCCACAAAAATTTTAGAATTATCGCGGAATTCGCCCGACAGCACCCCTTCCGATAACGGGTCTTCGATGAGCTGTTGAATTTTGCGTTTCAACGGACGCGCGCCAAACTGTTGGTCATAGCCCTCGCGCGCCAGTTGCTCTTTAGCCGCCGTCGTAATCTCCAAGTCAATATTGTGTTCGTCGAGACGCGGTTGCAGCTGCCGCAGCTGCACATCCACAATTTGCAAAATATCGTCTTTGGTCAACGCGCGGAACACCACGATTCCGTCAATGCGATTCAAAAATTCGGGACGGAATAAACGCTTGAGTTCGCCCATGAGTCGTTCGCGCATTTTGCCGTACGCGTCCTCGATTGATTTGGCTTCATCTTTTTTGATGGCAAAGCCGAGCGAGCTATCGCGCTGAATCGCGTCCGCGCCGATATTGGATGTCATGATAATGATGGTATTGCGAAAATCCACTTTGCGACCTTTGGCGTCCGCGAGATGACCCTCTTCCAAAATCTGCAAGAGAATATTGAACGCTTCCGGATGCGCTTTTTCAATTTCGTCGAGTAACACCACCGAGTACGGGCGGCGCCGAATCGCTTCGGTCAGCTGTCCGCCATCTTCATATCCGATATAACCGGGCGGCGCGCCGACCAAACGCGCGACGGCGTGCCGTTCCATAAACTCGGACATGTCAATCTGGATAAGCGTGTCCTCTTTGCCGAACATGAATTCGGCGAGCGTTTTCGCCAATTCCGTTTTGCCGACGCCAGTAGGACCCAAAAAAATGAATGAACCAATCGGACGTTTGGGGTCTTTGAATCCCGCGCGCGCGCGCCGCACCGCTTTGGCGATAATGTTGATGGCATCTTCTTGGCCAACGATACGCTCGTGCAGCGCCTCTTCCATTTTCAACAAGCGCGTCGTCTCTGCTTCCGAAATTTGCGTAAGCGGCACGCCTGTCCACATCGAAACCACTTCGGCAATATCTTCGGCGCTGACGATGGGCATGCCTGTCGCGGGATATTCCGCCGCGTTGACCTGCGCCTGTTTCAACTTGTCCTTGATCGCGCGTTCGCGGTTCTGCAATTCAATCGCTTCGTCAAACTCTTCGGCGTCCACCGCTTCATCTTTGCGCAGTTGAATCGCTTTGAGGTCGTCATTCAATTCGTCCCACGCCGCGGGTTTGGGCGCTTTGTACATCCGCACGCGCGACGACGCCTCGTCAATCAAATCAATCGCCTTATCCGGTAAAAAGCGGTCGGTCACATACCGCGCCGCCAACTGCGCCGCGCTGGTCAACGCGTCATCACCGATTTTCAGCGCGTGATGCTGTTCATACCGTTCGCGCACTCCTTTGAGAATCAGGATCGTCTCTTCGACACTCGGCTCTTCGACCTTGACCGGTTGGAAACGCCGCTCCAACGCGGCATCCGACTCGATATGTTTGCGATATTCTTCCATCGTCGTCGCGCCGACGCATTGCAATTCGCCGCGCCCCAACGCGGGTTTCAAAATATTCGCCGCGTCCACCGCGCTGCCCGCCGCGCCCGCGCCAACGACCATGTGAATTTCATCAATAAAGAGAATACTCTTGCTGCCCTTGATTTCGTCAATCACGCGCTTCATGCGCTCTTCAAATTGTCCGCGATAAATTGTGCCTGCGACCAGCGAACCGACATCAAGTTGCAGCACGCGTTTATTTAACAGTTGATGCGGCACCTGACCGGCGATGATGCGCTGCGCCAAACCTTCGACGATCGCGGTCTTGCCGACGCCCGGTTCGCCAATCAACGCGGGATTATTTTTGGTGCGGCGCGAAAGAATCTGGATGACGCGTTCGATCTCTTTTTGGCGCCCGATGACGGGATCGAGCTTATTTTCTTCGGCGAGCGCGGTGAGGTCAATCGCCAGTTGGTCGAGCAGCGGCGTTTTCGATTCGCCGCGCTTTTGTTTGCCCGCTGTCGCTTTTTCCTGCTCCGATTGCGCGGGCACGGAATTCATCACCTCTTTGGCAAGATTGGAACGCACCTTGTCCGGCGAGACGCCGAGCGATTTCAAAACATTGACCGCGATGCCGTCGCCCTCGCGAATCAACCCAAGCAAAAGATGTTCGGTGCCAATATAATGATGCCCCATACGACGCGCTTCATCCACCGCGAGCTCAATCACGCGTTTCGTGCGCGGCGTCAATGAAAGACGCGTGCCCGGCGCGGCTTGCCCGCGCCCGACGATTTCTTCAATGACCTGCCGCACGCGCGTTTGGTCGAGTCCCAAATCGCGCAATACTTTGGCGGCGAGACCTTCTTCCTCACGAATCAATCCCAATAGAATATGTTCGGTGCCGATGTAATTGTGATTTAGACGCTGCGCTTCTTCTTGCGCAAAAGTCAGCACGCGTCGCGCGCGCTTTGTAAATTTATCAAATTTATCGGACATCACATTGTCACCTCGTTCATTTCGTCCCTTGCATTCGCTATTCCACGGCGGCGTTATTATGATTCATGCCAATAGCGCAACCCCACAGATTGGATAGCCGATTGGCGCGATTCTTACGCTTGCAGAACAGCCCGGCAAGGGACTTTGCCACAGCCGAAGCAGAGTCGAGCGGCGTGACTGTCTCTACACAACTCTATTCTAAAATAAACGCGCCGCTAGCGCAATGGAACAAATGGCACAGCGGCGCGTGCAACGCAAAAAATGCGGCAATGCAAGTATGCGATTTAATTTCTTTGCGACTGCGCCAGCTTTGATAGCATATACGCTGCAAAGGCGTTCGCGTTTCTAACGCCAAACCTTACAAACAAGAAAGGCGTCCGCCGCGCTTTACAGGGACGCCTGTATCTTTATTCGCCTTCCGTTCCGGCGGCAGCGGATTCTTCTGTTTCGATTTCCGTCTGCTCATCCCATTCTTCGGCGTCCGTTGGCGTATAATCATCCATCTCGGTATCATTCACGCGTTTCAATGACAAGCCAAGTCGCCGTTTGGCGGAATCAATTTTAATAACGCGCAGCGAATGCGTCTCGCCCTCTTTGACCGCTTCTTTGGGATGATTAATCCGTTTGTCGGACAATTCCGAAACGTGAATCAATCCCTCAATGCCATCGTCCACGCGCGCGAACGCGCCGAACGAAGCGAGTTTCGTAATCGTCCCTTCCACCAACTGCCCGACCGCATAGCGTTCTTCAATCGTCGTCCATGGTTCCGGCGCCAAACGTTTCATCGAAAGCGCGATACGATTCTTGCTGCGGTCAATTCCCAGCACTTGAACTTGGACCGTATCGCCCGGCTTGATGATTTCATTGGGATGTCCGATTTTCGACCACGACAATTCTGAAACGTGAATCAAACCATCCAAGCCGCCCAGGTCTACAAAGACGCCAAAATCCGCGACGCTGGTCACGGTGCCGGTGCGAACGTCGCCCTCTTGGATTTCTTCCAACAAGCGCGCTTTGGCATCGCGTCGCACTTCGCGCATCGCCGCGCGTTCAGAAAGAATCAAGCGATTACGCGCGCGGTCAATTTCAATAATTTTGAGTTTAAGTTTCTTGCCGGCTTGCGCCGCGAGGTCTTGCTCGGTCAAGTCGCGTTCGCCGCGCGCGCGCGCCGCGATTTCCAACTGCGAGGCGGGAATAAAGCCGCGAATTTTGCCGACACGCGCAATCAAGCCGCCCTTGTTATAGCCCGCGATAGGCGCTTCGATGATGGCATCCGCTTTTTGCGCCACTTCGGCATCGCGCCAATCGCGTTCCTCTTGGGCGCGCGCGACGGAAAGGACGGTCATGCCTTCTTGGTCTTCGGACTTTAAAACAAATGCGAGGATTTCATCGCCAACTTCAAGCCGTTTGCTCTCGCGCGCCAATTCATCCACTTCTTTGGACGCGATGACAGCTTCCGATTTTGTGCCAATATCAACCAGCACTTCGTGCGAGGTGGCGCGCACGACAATGCCCGAAACAATATCGCCGAACTTGGGGCGTTTATAAGTAAATTCTTCTTCCGACAAAGTCGCCATAAAATTGACGTTCTTGTCGTTTGCCGATTTAGGCGCAACCTTTTTAGGTGAGACAACCGCTTGGGCCGCATCACTTTGTTGTGAGGTTTCTCCTCCTTGGGGCGCCTGGCTCCCTTGAACCGAATCCATCAAATTAACTCCGACGTGCAGTGGGTGGTGTGGGCGTAACAACGTACAGCGGTAGACGTTAGCTACCGACCTGAATCATTATAGGCGAAACGAATGATTTGGCAACTGAACCGCAAACGAACGCGCGACAAAATTACGGGCTGAATTCGCGGGCGACATTAGTTTGCTACCGCAATCGCCTCAATCTCGACTAACGCGCTGGCAGGCAAACGCGCGACTTGGACCGTCGAGCGCGCGGGCGGCTGTTCGGGAAAAAATTCGGCGTACACCGCGTTCATCGTTTGAAAATCATTCAAATCCGCGAGGAACACCGTCGTTTTCATTACGCGGCTCAACGAGCTGCCCGCCGCTTCCAAAACATGGCTCAGATTCGTCAATGCGCGGCGCGTCTGCGCGGCAACATCGCCTTCGACCAATTTCATTGTCGCAGGGTCGAACCCGACTTGGCCCGCGCAAAAAATCATGTCGCCCGTCCGCACTGCTTGCGAATAGGGCCCAATCGCTTTGGGCGCGTTTTCAGTTTGAATAATTCGACGTTCCATAAAACTCCTTGGCCTCCAGTCTCCAGTCTTTTTTTTATTGCGGACACGCGTCAAACGTATTCTCTTCCACGACGATATTGTTCGAATGTTCCGCGCGACAATCCATCACGCGATTGCCGTTAGTGAAATTGCCGCTCACGAGCGCGTACGACGCGTAACCGAGCCAAAGCGCGTAATTATTGCGCTGCATTTCGTTGCCGATAAAACGATTGTCGTGCGAAAATGTCGCTTCGATGCCGTTCGCCACATTATCGTTCAACGTGTTCCAATAGAACGCGTTATTGTGACTCGCGCGCGCGGGCGTATTGCCCTGATAAATCCCATCGCCGGAAAAATTCGCGGTGTTGCCAAGCACCATTGTATTATCGCTGTTGACCAAAACGATGCCTGCGGACTCGCAGCCCGCGTCGTGACCCCATTCGGGACAGCTGCGATTATTATAACTCGCGTCATTGTCTTCGACGCGATTGCCCGACGATTCTAACAGACGAATGCCCCAGCCGCGATTGCGCCGCACATCGTTCGCGCGAATGACGTTATTGCCGCCCTTGACAATTTGAATGCCCTGCGTATTGCCCGATGCGGTGACATTTTGAATGGTCGAATTGATGACGTTATGAAACATCACGCCGCCTTTGGGCAGCCAACCGCCGAGATCGAGAATCGAATTGTCGTCCACATAATTATCGCTGAAATTGGAATTGCGGACAATGACGTTCGTAGAATCGGCGACAAGCAAACCAAGTTCAAAACCCTTGACGACGCAATTTTGAATAATGACGCCGCGCTTGCCCTGCACGACAATACCCGTCTCGCTCCCATTGCCGACGATGACGGGACGCCCTTCAGCTTGGCAGTCAATAATTTGGTTGTCTTGCTGCGCCACAATCGGCGCAGCGAATGCGGTGGGTGTTCCGAACAATGCTAGCAGAATTATCAATACACGCATACGCCAAAACGCGCCGCGCAAAGCGGATTTGCGGCGGCGCGTCATTTATAACATAGCTGCGAGTTTTTGCAAGTGAATTACTTTACATGCGGTGGGGCAAGAGTCGCAGTCGGCGCGGTGTGCGTCACCCGAAACATCGCGACGTATTGCTCGAATGGAATCGGCGTTCCCGTCTTGCGCGGCGGCTCGAGAGCCAACAATTCAACCTCGTAAGCTTGGCGCGTCGTCAGGCGAACCTTGTGCTGCGGGTCGTGCTGATTCGTCGTCAATTCAAATAGCGGCGGATGTTCCATGCCATCTTCGCGGAACGAAATTTGCAGACGCGCTTCGCCCGCCCAATAACACGCCATGTCCTGCGGACAGCGTTGGTCGCCGACGAGGTACTCAAAGGTAATGCCTAGTCGCGTCGGCGCGTCCGTCAACTCGACGCTTTGCCCGCCGCGCAATTCAAATATTTCGTTCAAGCGCGCTTGGACAATCTGCGCTGCCGCGCGCGCGGTTGGCGGCGCAGTCGCGCGCGGCGCGGGCGTCAACGTCGCGCCGTCGGCGAACGCGCTGCGTTGATATTGATCGCCATTCAACGTCAAGGTCAAGTCGTCAATCGCGAACGGCTGCGCCAAAACGTCGCCGAGCTTGTCATTGGGATTCGTGCTGGCAATCCACGTCAAGCGCAAATGGTCGGGGTCGGGCGCGACCTCGTACTTGTACGTAAGCCGATGCTCCCACAAATCTATTTGCAGCTGCCCATCTTTTTGAAAGGTCAAGCTCTGTATTTCGTGCGGTTGGGGCGTATTGCCGCTTTGCAGCTGCGTCAATTTCCATTTACCCAGTAATTCCAGCGCGCGCTGCTGGTTGGGCAAAATCGTCGCGGCAGGGTCGCCGGGGCGCGGCGCGCACGCGGCAATGCCCAACAGCGACAGCAATATCGTGATAAAAATGATGCGCTTCATGAATAGTGGACGTTTGGCGCAGAAACATGTTCCATTGTCGAGCTTCCAAAATCTTGAAAAGCATACTCGTCGTCCGTGACAAAGGCGTGACACAGCGCGCCACAGACTCTACTATGAAAAGGTAGGACAAATGACAAATTGCAAATTTGTCATACGGACTCTTTGGAACACAGCTTGCGCGAATTTGGGAAGGTTAAAAAAACGCCAAGTTCTCGCGAGAACTTGCGGCGTATTATTTAGCGCGGACAGCTCATCTTTTAATCACTGCTTGACGTTCGGGGCCCGTGCCAATGAATCGCGCCGGCACACCGACAATTTTTTCAATCGTTTCAACGTATCGCTGCGCGTTTTTTGGCAATTCTGAAAATTTGCGAATCCCGCGCACATCCTCTTTCCAGCCGCGCATTGAACGATAGACGGGTTCGACGCGCGACATGCCCACGCCTTCTAACGTCGAAAATTCAACGGGTTTGCCATCCAATTTATAGCCGACGCAAATTTTCAATTCATCAATGCCGCTCAACGTATCCAGCTTTGTCACAAACAACGCGTCCATGCCATTGAGCTGCGCGGTGAATTTTACGGGAACCAAATCGAGCCAACCCGCGCGGCGTTTGCGCCCCGTCGTCGCGGCGGTTTCGCCAAATTGTTCGCGCGCGGGATGGTCATCAGTCAATTCGGTTGGCATCGGTCCCGCGCCGACGCGCGTGCTGTACGCTTTGGTGACGCCGATGATACGCGAAATTTTGCGCGGCGGAATGCCAAGCCCGGTCGTCGCGGCGGACGCGAGCGTGGTGGACGCGGTGACAAAAGGATACACGCCCCAATCGGTGTCGAGGAGCGATCCCATCGCTTGTTCGAGCAAAAATTTTTTGTTTTGCGCGAGCCCTTTGTGAACAATCGGCGCGAGTTCGGTGATGTGCGATTTCAGCTGTTCAAAATAATTCCAGTACGTTTCGCGCACCGTTTCATAATCCAACACATTGCCGCCCAACGCGGTAATGATTTTATTTTTCAAACCGAGTTGCACGCGCAAACGTTCATCAAACGTGCCGCCAATAAAATCCGCCCAGCGCAAACCGTTGTACGAAATTTTATCGGCGAACGCGGGGCCAATGCCGCGTCGCGTTGTCCCCGTTGCGCCCGCGCCCTTTGCCTCTTCGTACAAACCGTCCAACAATTTGTGATACGGCATGATGAGATGCGCGCGCTGCGCGATGAACAAACGTTTTTCAAAATTTATACCCGCGCGACGAATCTCATTCATCTCATCCAACAGCACTTGGGGATCAATCACCATCCCGTTGCCCATCAAACATTTGGTGTGCGGATAAAAAATTCCCGACGGGACGAGATGAATTTTGAATGTGCCATGTTCATTGATAACGGTATGCCCGGCGTTGTTGCCGCCGTTGTAGCGCGCGACAAAATCGGCATTGCGCGCGAAATAATCTATCGCTTTGCCTTTTCCTTCGTCGCCCCATTGCGAACCGACGATGACTGTGACTGACATGGATGCTCCGTGTTGTGAGAGATTCGAGACTGGAGATTAGAGATTGGGTGATTGGGTGATTGGATTGTGCTTTGTGCCTTGTTCATTCTCCCAACGCATTACGCGTGAGTTGTTCCGCGAGGCCGATGTATTTTTGCGGCGAGAGTTCTAATAATTTCACTTTGAGCTGCGTGTTGCCGTTCAAACTGTACACCCATTGTTCGTAATCCTCGCGCGTGATTTGTTTGCCGCGCGTAAGCGTTTTCAGTTGTTCATACGCGTCGCTCACGCCCGCCGCGCGTAATATGGTCTGCGCGCCTTCGGCGACGATTTCCCAATGCGCTTCCAGCTCTTGTTCGATTTGCGCGAGATTCGGTTCGGTTTTGTCGAGTCCGCGTAGGATGCTTTGCCACGCGACGAGCGTGTGCCCGAACGCGACGCCAAAGGTGCGGCGAACTGTCGAATCGGATAAATCACGCTGCAATCGCGAGATGGGCAATTTGCGCGCGTAATATTCAAACAGCGCGTTGGCGATGCCGATGTTGCCTTCGGCGTTTTCAAAATCAATCGGATTCACTTTTTGCGGCATGGTTGACGAACCGACTTCGCCTCCTTTGGTTTTTTGTCTCAACACCTCATCGCTGATGTAACGCCAGATGTCTTGAACGAAATCCAAAAGAATAGAGTTCGTCAAACGCAGCGCGTCAAAGTATTCGAGCCAGTTGTCATAGGGCATCAGTTGCGTGTTGTAGAGCGCGGGTTCGAGCCCGAGCGATTGCAAAAAGCGCGCGCTGAATTGAATCCAATCCACATTCGCGTTCGCCGCCGCAAGCGCGTTAAAATTGCCGACGGCGCCGGTGAGTTTCGCGGAAAATTTGTGCTGCGCGAGCCGCGCGCGTTGCTCCAGCAAACGCACATAGAAATTCGCAAACTCTTTGCCGAGCGTTGTGGGAACGGCGGGCTGTCCGTGCGTTTTCGCCAGCATTGGCGTAGCCGCGTACTCTTTGGCAAAGTTTTTGAGGCGCGATAGAACCTCATCCAATTTCGGCAGTAACACTTCGTCGCGCGATTCTAAAAGCGAAAACGCGATGGCAGTCTGATTCACATCTTCGCTGGTCAAACCAAAATGCAAAAAGGGAATCACATCTTGCAGCGATGTGCCTTGCAATTTTTCGCGCAAATAATATTCGATGGCTTTAACGTCGTGCCGCGTTTCCATTTCCAATTCTTGGACGCGCTTCGCATCATTCGTCGCAAACAGTTCGAGAATCGTCAACAAAAATTGGTCTTCGCTTTCGGTAAAGCGGCGCACGACGGAGGTGTTTTGCGACAGCGCGCGCAGGTACGCAATCTCGACGCCGATGCGGTCACGAAAGAGCGCGTACTCGGACATGAACTCGCGCAGCGGGTCCACCGCGCGCGCGTAGCGTCCATCGAGCGGAGAGAGGGCAAAGAGTGGGTCGGAGAACATGAGTGAGTATCAGGTAGCAAGGGAAATAGGGAAACAAGTAGCAAGCAGCAAGGAAACCAGGATACAGAAAATTATTTGTCGCGCCAAGATGGTGTGTTAATATGGCGCGCGGAATTATACAACACGATTGAGAAATTCCCCGCAAAAATAATTTTGCGCCATTCCAAGGAGCGAAAAAGATGCAGCCCGCATTATTGGTCTTGGAAGACGGCACGCAATGGCGCGGAGTCGCATTGGGCGCGCAAGGGACGCGCGCCGCTGAAGTGGTTTTCAATACCTCGCTGACGGGGTATCAAGAAGTCCTCACCGACCCGTCGTATTACGGACAAATCGTCGTCATGACAGCGGCGCATATCGGCAACACCGGCATCAATCGCGCGGACATGGAATCGGCGCGCGTGTGGTTGTCGGGTTTTGCCGTCCGTGAAAATTCTCCCCTCTACAGCAACTGGCGCGCGGAACAATCGCTCGACGAATTTTTGCGCGCGCAAAACGTCGTCGCGATTTCCGAACTTGATACGCGCGGACTCGTGCGTCACTTGCGAACGCGCGGCGTCATGCGCGGCGTCCTCTCGAATGAAATTCTCGACGCGGAAAAATTGCACCAGCTCGCGCTCGACGCGCCCGACATGAACGGCGCGGATTTGGTACAGTACGTGACGTGCGCGGAACCGTATCATTGGGACGAGCGCGCGGCTAACGTGTGGTACGAGTACGCGCAGTCTCCAATCTCCAGTCTCCAATCTCCAATCTCCAATCCCTTTCACGTCGTCGCCTACGATTACGGCATCAAGCGCAACATCTTGCGTTTGCTCACGGCGCGCGGCTGTCGCGTCACAATCGTTCCCGCGCATTTTTCCGCGGATGATGTTCTCGCGTTGAATCCTGATGGAATTTTTTTGTCGAATGGTCCTGGCGACCCCGCGGCGATGACCTACGCGATTGAAAATGTACGCGCGCTGCTGGGACGCAAACCGATTTTTGGAATTTGTCTCGGGCAACAAATTTTGGGACTCGCGCTCGGCGGTGAAACGTACAAATTAAAATTCGGGCATCGCGGCGCGAATCAGCCCGTCAAAAATTTCGTCACCAATCAAGTTGAAATTTCCACACACAATCACGGGTTCGCCGTGCGCGCGTCGTCGCTGCCCTCGAACGTCGAAATCACGCACCTCAATCTCAACGACAACTGCGTCGAAGGTTTGCGCGTGCCAGCGCTAAAAATTCTCGCCGCGCAATTTCATCCCGAAAGCGCGGGGGGGACGCATGACGCGCTGGGGTTGTTTGATAAATTTGTGCGAATGATGGAGATTGGAGACTAGAGACTGGAGACTGAATCTCTAATCTCCAGTCTCCAGTCTCTTTATTACCATGCCACGTCGAGACGATATTCATTCCATCCTCATCATCGGTTCGGGCGCGATTGTGATTGGGCAAGCGTGCGAGTTTGATTACGCGGGCGCGCAAGCGTGCAAAGCGCTGCGCCGCGAAGGGTATCGCGTCATTCTCGTCAACAGCAATCCCGCAACGATCATGACGGACCCCGAATTTGCCGACGCCACATACATCGAACCGCTCACTGTCGAAATTTTAGAAAAAATTATCGCGCGCGAAAAACCCGACGCGCTTTTGCCCACCGTCGGCGCGCAGACTGCGTTAAATCTCGCAGTGGAATTATCCAAGCGCGGCATTTTGGAAAAATACAATGTGCAGTTGCTCGGCGCGCAAGTTCATTCGATTGAACTCGCGGAGGACAGACAATTATTCAAAGCCGCGATGCGCGAGGTTGGACTCGATGTTCCCGAAAGCGATACTGTCACGAGCGTGAACGATGCGCTAACACTCGCGGAAAAAATTGGCTATCCCGTTTTGATCCGTCCCTCGTTCACGCTCGGCGGCGCGGGCGCGGGGATTGCGTATAGCGCGGCAGAATTGCGCGAACGCGCAGAACGCGGTTTGCGCGCGTCGCCGACGCATCAAGTTTTGATTGAGCAATCGGTGTTGGGTTGGAAAGAGTACGAGTTGGAGGTGATGCGCGACGCGGCGGACCAATTTGTCGTGATTTGTTCAATTGAAAATCTCGATGCGATGGGCGTTCACACCGGCGACAGCATCACCGTCGCGCCTGCGATGACGCTCACCGACCGCGAATATCAGCGTTTGCGCGACGCGGCGAAAAAAGTGTTGTCGGCAGTCGGCGTCGCAACGGGCGGCAGCAATGTGCAATTCGCCGTGAATCCGCGTGACGGCAAAATGGTGGTGATTGAAATGAATCCGCGCGTCTCGCGTTCCTCCGCGCTCGCGTCCAAGGCGACAGGATTCCCGATAGCGAAAATCGCCGCGCTCCTCGCCGTCGGTTACACGCTCGACGAAATCAAAAACGATATTACGCGCGTGACGCCCGCGAGTTTCGAGCCGAGCATTGATTACGTTGTCGTGAAAATTCCGCGCTGGGCATTTGAAAAATTTCCGAATGCCGACGCGGTGTTGGGTCCGCAAATGAAAGCGGTGGGCGAAGTGATGGCGTTGGGCGGAACGTTTCGCGAGGCGTTGCAAAAGGCGGTGAGGGGATTAGAGACTGGAGATTCGGGAATAAAACGGAGATTGGAGACTGGAGACTGGAGACTGGAGATTAGTGATTTGAGATTGGCGACGGCGGATAGATTGTTTCGCGTGGTTGAAGCGCTGCGGCAGAATTGGAATATCGCGCATGTGGCGCAGGAATCGGGCTACGATGTTTGGTTCGTGGAACAGTTGCGCGCGATTGTTGAAACCGAACGCGCGTTATCTCAACAATCGCTTGGTTCGTTGAACGCGGAATTATTGCGCCGCGCGAAACGCGATGGATTCAGCGACCGCGCGATTGGGGAGTTGGTTGGTGCGAGTGAATTGCAAGTGCGAGTGAAACGTGAAACGTCAAACGTGAAATCGGTTTATCAACGCGTGGACACGTGCGCGGCGGAATTTGAAGCGCATACGCCGTACTTGTATTCCACCTACAGCGGAACGTTTGACGAAGCGGAACCGACATCGAACAAAAAAGTTTTGATTCTCGGCGGCGGACCGAATCGCATCGGGCAGGGCATCGAGTTTGATTACTGCTGCGTTCACGCGTGTTACGCGCTCAAAGCTTTGGGCATCGAATCCATCATGCTCAACTGCAATCCCGAAACGGTCAGCACCGATTACGACACCGCCGACCGTTTGTATTTTGAACCCGTCACGTTTGAAAATGTGATGGATGTGATTGAACACGAAAAGCCCGACGGCGTGTTGATTCAGTTCGGCGGACAGACGCCGTTGAATCTGGCGCGCGCATTGGAAAGCGCGGGCGTGAATATTTTTGGCACGTCGCCCGAAGCGATTGACATTGCGGAAGACCGCGCGCGGTTTGGCGCGTTATTGCGCGAGTTGGATATTCCCGCGCCCGAACACGGCACGGCGCGTTCACTCGCCGAAGCGCGCCGCGTTGCATCCCAAATCGGTTATCCCGTGATGGTGCGTCCGTCGTTTGTGTTGGGCGGACGCGCGATGGCGATTGTGTACGATAAAGCCGAGCTCGCGCATTTTATGGAACAAGCGGTCAACGTAAATTCCGAACATCCGATCTTGCTTGATAGATATTTGGAAGACGCGTTCGAAGTGGACGTGGATTGCGTGTGCGATGGAAACGCTGTCGTCATTGGCGGCATCTTGCAGCACATTGAAGAGGCGGGGATTCATTCGGGCGACAGCGCGTGCGTTTTGCCGCCGTTCAAAATTTCGCAATATCATCTCGACATTCTGCGCGACTATACCACGCGCATTGCATTGAAACTTGGCGTGCGCGGCTTGATGAACGCGCAATTCGCGATCAAAGATGAAGTGGTGTATGTGCTGGAAGTGAATCCGCGCGCGAGCCGCACCGTTCCCTTTGTGGCAAAAGCGACAGGCGTTCCGCTCGCGCGCATTGCCGCGCAAATCGCGGTGGGCAAAAGTTTGCGCGAAATTGGATTCAGCGAGGAGCCGCGCATTGACGGTTTTTTTGTCAAAGAAGTTGCGCTGCCCTTTGATAAATTCGATGGCACGCCCGTGCGCCTCGGGCCCGAAATGCGTTCGACGGGCGAAGTAATGGGCCACGCGTCAAGTTTCGGTCACGCGTTCGCCAAAGCGGAAATGGCGGCGGGGATGACGTTGCCGCCGCGCGGACGCGCGTTATTGACCGTCAACGATTTCGACAAGGGCGCGATAGTAAAACTCGCGCGCGATTTATCGAGATTGGGCTGGGAAATTTCCGCGACGCGCGGGACAGCGGAATGGCTGCGGCGTGTTGGCTTGCAAGTGGAAACGCTCAACAAAGTTTCGGAAGGCGCGCCGCATTTGCTCGAAGCGATTGCGCGCGGCGAAATTGCCTTAATCGTCAACACGCCGCTCGGACGCCAAGCGCACAGCGACGGTGAAGAAATTCGCCGCGCGGCGGTGCGTTATCGCGTGCCGTTGGTGACGACGTTAAGCGCGGCAGCGGCAGCGGTGGGCGCGATTCGCGCGTTGCAGATGAAAGAGTTGAGGGTGAAGAGCTTGCAGGAACATTATAGGAATGGGGAATGAACAATAGACAATGGCCCATTTTTTGAATTTATCTGTGTGGATTTACTCTCGCCAATAGTTTAATCTGCCTCTCTGTCCTTTTTGACATCACCACTTTTCTGAGTGATATTTGTGCCTACTGCAAGTTGTCCTACTTGCGCGCCTTCGCCAATGTTGACAATGTTATTTTGAGATGACATTGCACGAAGAGGATAAAGAAGTTCTTTGGATTTCAAGTATGTCTCAAGTGAAAGCGCGATTTGGCGCAATGGGCCAGTCCAATAAGCAAATTGCTCTATGTCCATAACGAACAAGTCACAATAATTAGTGTCGGGTTGAAGATTGAATGTCCCTAACTGAAGTTTATCAGAATGAGAGTATTGATAAAATCCCCATGTGTCAGGAGCTTTTGTTTCGACAAAAAAACCAAGATTATGTGGATTTAATCTTATGCTTTCGGTTAATTCAAATGATATCTCGCTTGCAAGTTCAAGCTCAGGAAGATAACTCGCAAAGATTTCCCGATGACCATCTCTGAAGAATTTCTCAACTTCTGATGATGCTGTCCAAAAATCCCTGTAGATACGAATTTGTTTACAAAGATAGCCCATTTCCATTCTTCTCCTTTTGTCAACTCCAATCTTGCCCATCCTCTGGAAAATCCACCAGATACTTGGCAAGATTGATTGCATCCACTTTATTCAAACTGCCATAACCCAATTGCCGCATGACCATCACTAACGCCGCGTGATTTCCTTTTGCTGCGCCGATGGGTTGTTCCAACACGCGTTCCAAATGCGTGTACACCAAATTGTATTCATCAGTGTTTGGCGTTAATCGCTTTGGTTTATTTGTTTCGCTCATACGACGCGCCTTCATATTCGTGTAAGGGTTCAACGGTTACAAGCACTGGCACAAAACGTTCGGTGTGCTTGCGTTCGTCATCCTCATCGCGAAAAGGAAAACTCGTCAATTCCAAGACACCATCACGCACAGGATCATATTCTCTCGTATCATAACGCGCAGGAATTTTTGCAAACATGATAGTTGTGTGTTTGCCGTTGCTAACACGCGTTCCCGAAAGCAGCCAACGCGCAATCCAACGCGCTTCCCAACGCGCGTTAAATGGAATTCGCTCCGCTTCCATCGCATCCATCAATGCTTCGTGTGCCAGTGTCCGTTCCTCGCCCTGCCGCGTTTCAACGCCGCTGTCAACAATTTCCAAATAACCGCGCGCGAGTTCTAATAATCTCGCGCTTGGCTCTAGTGTTGGCGCGCTCTCAACAAGTGGTGTTCCCGCAACCGATGTTTCCGGAGCAGTAATCATATCTTTACCTCACTCGGGTTCATTTTAACTACACTAGTAACTCTCGTCAACAGATTTTCCCCTCCTCTCAATCCTATGCGATAATCACCATGCTATTCTCTATTGCGCCAATCTCCAGTCTCTAATCTCTAATCTCCAGGAGCCACAATGAACGACCGCGACGGCATGTACATGCACTGGCTGCGCGAACGCATTCAAAGCGAAGGACGTTATCTCGGCAACGGCATCTTGAAAGTGGATGTCTTTATGAATCATCAGGTGGACCCGCTGCTCATGCAAGGCATCGGCTATGAATTCGCGCGGCGTTTTCGCGCGCAGCATCCGAGCAAAATTTTGACGGCGGAAATTTCCGGCATTGCGCCCGCGTTGGCAACGGGCATGATGCTCCAAGTGCCGGTCGTGTTCGCGCGCAAAACGAAACCGTTGACGCTGAACACGGAACCGTATCAAGCGACCGCGCCTTCGCACACCAAAGGCGGCGAAGTGACGCTCATGGTATCGCACGAATTTTTGTCGCCTGAAGACCGCATCTTGATCATTGACGATTTTCTCGCGTCGGCGCTGACGATTCGCGCCCTCGCGGAAATTGTGCGTCAAAGCGGCGCGCCCCTGGTCGGTATCGGCGCCGTCATCGAAAAAGCGTTCGAAGGCGGACGCGGCGCGCTGCGCGATTTGAATGTCCAAGTCGAATCGCTGGCCGTGATTGAAAAGTTTGATGGTGATAAAATTGTATTCGCGGAATAACTTTATTGGACGCGGATAAACGCGGGTTTTCGCGGATAAAAATTTTCCGCGTTCATCTGCGTTAATCCGCGTCCAAATCAGATTTGCAATATGACCATTCTTCCTGAAACCGCATTAACGTACGACGACGTACTCCTCGTCCCGCAGTATTCGAACGTTTCATCGCGCAAAAAATTGTCCACTCAAGCGCGGTTGACAAACAAAATCGAATTGCAGATTCCAATCGTGTCGTCGAACATGGATACCGTCACCGAGAGCGCGATGGCGATTGCGATGGCGCGCGAAGGCGGCATCGGCATCATTCATCGTTTCATGACGATTGAACAGCAGGCGAATGAAATCGCGCGCGTGAAAAAAGCGGAATCGTTCGTCGTCAGCGACCCGATCACATTGACGGTCAATAACACGGTCGGCGAAGCGCGGCGACTCGTGGACGAAACAGGCACCGGCGGCATTTTGATTCTCAACGGCGGCACGCAGCTCGTCGGGATTGTGACGACGCGCGATTTGTTGTTTGAACACGATGACGGCAAACCCATTACGCTGGTGATGCAACACAAGGTCGTAACCGCGCCTGCCGACACCACATTGCGTCAAGCCGAAAAAATTTTGCACGAACACCGCATCGAAAAATTGCCGTTGGTGGATGAGCAAGGGCGCGTCACGGGACTGATCACGCTCAAAGATATAATGAAATTGGAACAATATCCAAAGGCGACAAAAGACGCGCGCGGGCGTTTGGCGGTGGGCGCGGCGGTGGGCGTCAAAGAACGCGATTTGGAACGCGTCGAATGCGTGTTAAAAGCGGGCGCGGACTGTATCGTCGTTGACATCGCGCACGGCAATTCGGAACAAGAAATTTTGATGATTCAAAACATTCGCAAACATTTTCCCGACACGCAGATTATTGGCGGCAATGTCGCGTCGGCGGATGGGACGCGCCGCTTGATTGACGCGGGCGCGGATGCGGTCAAAGTGGGCGTCGGACCGGGTTCGATTTGCGTGACACGTCTCGTCGCGGGTTCAGGCGTGCCACAGTTGACTGCCGTGATCGCATGCGTCGGCGTCGCCAAAGAGTACAATATTCCAATCATCGCCGACGGCGGCATTCGCCATCCGGGCGATACGGCAAAAGCGTTGGCGGCGGGCGCGGATACGGTGATGATTGGTTCACTGCTCGCGGGAACGGACGAAAGTCCCGGACTTTCGATGATACGCAAAGGGCACAAGTACAAAGTCTCACGCGGGATGGCATCCACCGCCGCGAATCGGGACCGCAAAACGCGCGACGGCGAACGCGTCGCCCAAGAAGATTTGGACGAATATGTCGCGGAGGGCGTCGAAGCGGCAGTGCCATATCGCGGCAAAGCGCGCGAAGTGTTGACGCAGCTCGTCGGCGGCATTCAATCGGGGATGAGTTACAGCGGCGCGCACACACTGCAAGAATTTCACGAAAAAGCGATTTTTGTAAAAATGACCGGCGCGGGTTTGAAAGAGAGTATGCCGCACGATGTTGAGGTGTTGTGATTGACAGCCGCGCGCAGGTGGCATCCTCATGGCGCTGAGGATGAAGAATTGGGCATCGCGGAATATTACATTTTCGACCCGCAGCGCGAATATCTCGACCCGCCGCTGCGCGGGCATCGTTTGGTCAACGGAACGTATCAAACCGCCGATGGTTTGACAATGTTTAGCGAGGCGTTGGATTTAGAGTTACGCGTCGAGGGGACAGAGCTGCGGCTTTTCGAGTCCCAGCGCGGCGAATACTTGTTGACTCCACCCGAGTTGACGGAACGCGTAGAAGAATTAGACGAACGCGTGGAAGAATTGGACGCACAGCTCGCGCGCGAGACGGAAACGAGGCGCGCCGCCGAAGAAGAAAACGCGCGTTTGCGCGCCGAATTGGAACGAATACGCAAACAGAACGCAAGTTGACCGACGCGGAGCATTCGCTCCGTGCTTTTTTTTTTACGGCAGCCGATTCGACCACACAACTGAAAGCATCATCGCCAGCACGCCGAAAAAAAACGCGGCGGCGGTAAAGAGGAACGAAATATCTTGCGGTTGCAGCCGCGTCACAAGCTGCGTCGTGAGCTTTTCATACACCGCGCGCAAATCTTGTTCGTTCGAAGCGTTATAGTATTTAGCATCCGTGACGCGCGCGATCTCTTTAAGCGTTTCTTCGTCAAGTCGCGCGCGCAGCATCGCAGAGCCGACTTGGACGGTTGTCGCGTTCGGTGTGCCGACGCCAATCGTATACACTCGAACGCCATGTTCTACCGCTTGCGGAACAATTTCGAGTGGAGGCGGCCCGTCGGTATTCTCGCCATCAGTCAAGAGAACAATGACAGCGGGCGCGTATTCGCCGCGCGAGGTGAGAGGCAGCTCGCCGCCCATTCCGCCGTACAACGCGTCGAGCGAAGTGAGCAATCCGTTTCCAATCGCGGTGCCGGAACGCGGCTGTAGTTTCGCAAGCGCTTTTTGAATATCGTCGCGGTTCGTGGTCGGAACTTGATTGAGATACGATGTTTCGCTGAACGAGACGACGCCGATGCGCATTTTTTCCGGCAGCGTTTGAACAAATAATTGCGCTGCCGCTTTAGCCGCTTCCATGCGATTCGGATATAAATCCGTCGCCCACATGCTTGCCGAAACGTCCAACGCCACAATCACCATCGCTTCGTCGGACGGCTCGCGCGTCCAGACAGTGGGTTTCATCAATCCCGCGAGCAGCAACGCCAAACTTGCTAAAAATAAAAACGCGGGAAGATGTCGCCGCCATGCGCGTCCGCGCCGCGGTGAATGCGCGAGAGACACGCTGGCGTAACGCAGCGCGAATTGGTGACGGCGCCGCTGGACAATCGCATAACCTGCGACCACTACCAACCAGAGAACAAACAATGCCGCCAGCTGCGGCAATTCAAAAGAAATTGGCACACGCAGTTACGTGCGGCGCAAAGCGACAACCGTAATATCATCGCTCTGCGGAACTGCGCCGGTAAAGGCGCGCACGCGCGCGTCAATCTGGCGTATCACTTTTCGCGCGCTGTCGGGCGCGTTCTCGCAAAGCGCGGCTTGCAAGCGTTCCATTTCAAAAAGTTGTCCCCGCGCGTCCATCGCTTCGGTCACGCCATCCGTATACAAGAGCAACAAATCGCCGCGTTCCAAAACGAGCGCGGAGGTCTTGTACGAATAATCCGCCGCGATCGCAAGCGCCAGATTGCCTCCCGCCAACAGCTCAAGTTGGCGCGCGCGCGCGCGCCAAACCAACGGCAGATTATGTCCGGCGTTGCAGTACGTGAAAACGCCGCTGGACGGTTCCAGAATTCCAAAGAACGCGGTCACGAACATGCCAATGAGCGCGTCTTGGGCAAGTGTCACATTGACGCGCGCGATAATATCGGCAGGGTCATCGCCAGCCGCCGCGCTGGCGCGCAGGGTAGCGCGCGCGTTCGCCATAAACATTGCGGCGTCGAGACCTTTGCCTGCCACATCCGCAATCACAAACGCCGCCCGCCCATCCGTCAGCGAAATAAAATCATAATAATCGCCGCTGACCTCTTTGGCGGGATGCCACAACGCCGCCACTTGATAACCGCGCAGCCGCGGCGGCGCCAGCGGAATTAATTGTCGCTGCACGCGCCGCGCATTTTGCAGCTCATTTTCCAGCTGCCCCCGCAGCACGCGCGCTTGAATCAAGGCGGCATTTTCAATGACGATGGCGGCTTGACTCGCAAACAATTCGAGCAGCTTGCCATCCGCATCGGTGTATGGCAAGCCATTCGTCTCGCGATAAACGCGCAACGCGCCCAGTTGCCGTTCCTTGCCATCCAGTTCGGTCAACTGAATCGGCGCCGCCAATTCGTGACGCGGCACGCGGCGCGTCGGCTTTCCCACACGCGTCGCGCCGGTCGCAAAAGCGATGTCCGCGCACGATTCACCGTGGCGAAAATTAGGCCGTTTGGGCAGCGTGGATGATTGCGTCACCAAGCGTTTGGTTGCGATATCAAACAAAAAGAGGTCGCCGCCGGCGCTATGAAGCAATTCCACCGCGCGCGCGCGGATTGCTTCCAACGCGCGATCGCGGTCAAGGTGTCGCGTAATATCCAGCGCGGTAAAATAGAGCTCTTCCAATTGGCGCGCGCGCGCTTCCACTTCGGCGAGATAAGCGCGGTCACGCTCCAACAGCTGGCGATGGCTGCTCGTGGCGAGGACATACAAAACGATGGGATAAGTCGTCACGAGCCAGAGAAAATCCGCGCGCGACATGACAATCAAACGCGTATGAGCGCGCGTCCGCACGGACGCCGAACGCGGCGCGTTGTCCAACAACGCAAAATCGCCAAACCATTCTCCCGCGCGCAAAAGATTCAACTGCGTTTCATCCGTCGCGCCGAAAATCTCCACCTCGCCTGCCTCGAGCATATAAAACGCGTCGCCGGGGTCGCCTTGATAAAAGACCCACGCGTTCGGCTCGAGCGTCAGGCGCGTCGCATTCGCAGCCAGACGCTTGAGCGCGGTCGCAGGCACGGCGCTAAAAAAAGCAAAGCGCTTTAAATGTTTTGCGGAAACAGGCATTTTTTGGGGCGTAGTTTTTCTAATTTTCGCGGATAGTTATACTATGCCTCTCTTTGCGGAGCTTGTCAAGCATTTTCGCGTCATGCGTCATTGGACGCAATTTACTTGGAGGGTGAGTCCGACAAGCGTTTGGAAAACGCGGCAACGAGAACGTCAGTCTGCGGCGAATCAAGCGCATTCGCAAGCGCAGACCGGCATGCGAAAACGTCTGCAGAGACGTTTCGCGCTTTTGTTGACGCGAATTAAATTCGCCCGCAAACTGACCCCAAAGGTGAAATGCGCGAAAACGTCTGCAGAGACGTTTCACGCTTTTGTTGACGCGAATTAAATTCGCCTGCGCTGATTGACGCGCCTGATACATGGCGATACAATCCGAACATTCTCTTTAAGGAAATTCATGTCGAGCTCTCTTGTTCTCCCCGCGCCAAACATTATTCGCCGCTTGACCACTGTTCTCTTTGCAGGCCAAAGTATCGCGTCGCTGGGCATGACCGCCGCGGTTACGGTTGGTTCGATTGCGGCAGCGCATCTGACCGGTTCGACCAGTTTTGCCGGAGCGCCAACGACAATGTATGTATTGGGCACCGCGCTTGGCGCCTTTCCCGCCGGAAAATTGATGGACCGCTTTGGACGCCGCACGGGTCTGACTCTCGGCTTTTTGGTGGGCGTGCTTGGCGCGGGGCTCGGCGTATTGGCATTCATCGCGTTTGCGCCGTTCGCGTTATTTTTCGCGCACGCGTTCATGGGCATTTCGCGCGGCGCGCTCGATCAAGGGCGCTTTGCCGCCGCGGATATGGTGACGCAGGAACAGCGCGCGCGCGCAGTGAGTTGGGTCGTGCTTGGCGGCGCCGCGGGCGGCATTCTAGGTCCGCTCGCGGTCAGTCCCGCCAGCCATTTTGCGACGCTGCTCGGTTTGGACACGTTGGCAGGCCCATATTTGATTGGCACATTCATCTTTGCGTTAGGCAGTCTCCTGCTTTTCACTTTGCTGCGGCCCGACCCGCGCGACATTGCGCGCGCGCTGGCAATCGCCGCGCCCAAAGACGCGACGGACGAATTGCCCGCGCGCTCTTTTCGCCAAGCGCTGCGCGGAACCAAGACGCAAACCGCCGTCGCCGCGATGATTTTGGGCCAAGTGGTCATGACGACTGTGATGGTCATGACGCCGCTGCACATGACAGAACATTTGCATCATACGCTCGACGATGTTTCCATCGTGATTGCGGCGCATGTCACCGGCATGTATCTCACCTCATTTTTTACCGGACGCATCGCCGACCGCGTTGGGCACGCGAAAACTATTTTGCTGGGCGCGGCGTTATTGATTATGGCGTGTCTGCTCGCGCCCTTTGCGAACGAAACGCCGCGTCTGGCATTCGCGCTTTTTGTCTTGGGCGCGGGTTGGAATTTTTGCTATGTCGCGGGCTCGTCGCTGTTGACTGATTCCATTCGCGTCAACGAACGCGGACATATTCAAGGGTCGAATGATTTGTTGGTCGGACTCGTCGCCGCGACCGGCAGTCTGCTCGGCGGTTTTTTCTTTGAACAAATCGGCTATGTCGGCATCGCTCTCGCGGGAATTACGTTAGCGCTCGCGCTGTTTGGTTATGTTTTGCGACGCGTGCGCGCGCTGGCGCAGGCCGCCGCGTAAAAATAGGTCAGGGAGAAAAATAGCGTGAAAACCGATTACAATCAACTCGCCTTGCAATTCGGGCAACTCGTCGGCTTGGCGCAAGGCGCAAAACTCCAAATCGCGCATTTGACCAAACAAGGAATGGAATTTGTGTTTGAGAATGGCGCAACGCGAACGCAGCTGCGGATTTTGCCCAAAGTGTACACCGAAGGCAAAGTTATCATTGACGCGATCAATGATTTGACGCTCGTCGTCGAAATCAAACAATTTGAGCTGCGCGACGGGCGCGTAATCAACGAAAATAATCCGAGCGGCGGCGGCGCGGTGGAATTGCCGTATGCGACATGGTTTTTTGAAGGCGATTACATGTGAACGCGTCAAGCTTTCGGCGCGGCGCGCGCCAATTCTTTTGTATAATGGATGAATGAATAACGCGATGGATTGGTTATTGAGCGCGGCGAATTGGTTCGGGTCGGCGGTATGTCATCAATGGGATTCGCATTCGTACTTTATCGCGGGGACGCCATTGTGTTTATGCGCGCGCTGCTCCGGCATGTATCTCGGCGGATTGTTGACGCTCGTGTATTTGGCGGTCCGCAAACCGCGCGCGGCGCAGCTGCCTAAAACGCCGTATCTGGTCGCGCTGATTATTTTCTTTTTTTTGTGGGCAGGCGACGGCGTGAATTCGTTCGCGTCCGAACTGCGGGGTCAACCGTTTTTGTACGAACCGCAAAACTTGCTGCGTTTGCTCACCGGCGCGCTAATGGGTGTCTCGCTCGGCAGTTTATTATTCGCGATGCTCAACAGCAATTTATATCGCGAACCGCGTTCCAAGCCGCTTTTTGAAAACGTCGCGGATTTTTTGTTTTTGTGCGCGCTCGCGCTGGGACTCGTCGTTCTCATCAACAGCCAAATGGAATGGCTGCTGTATCCGCTCAGCGCGCTGATGCTCGTCGCGATTCTGGGATTGAACGCGAGTATCTGGACGGCGCTCGCCGCAAGTTTTTTTCGCGCCGCAACCCAGCCGCGCGATTTGTTGCCGCGTTTCGCGGCGGGCGGACTGATTGCGCTGCTGCTGTTGAATGCGCTGGCATTGGGGCGCTATGCGTTGGGCGTCTGGCTCGGCGCGCCGCTTTAAACTCGCGCGCGACAGCTTGCGCTTTTTTCTTGAGGTATATGCCATGACCCTTTCTCCACTTGCCGGGAAACCTGCGCCGCCAAACCTTTTGATTGATCTCGCGGCGTTGGAGCGCGCGTATTTCGAACTCAAACCCGACCCCAACAATCCCGCGCAGCGCGTCGCGTTTGGCACCAGCGGGCACCGCGGCTCGCCCTTGGACGGTAATTTTAATCAAGCGCATATCTTGGCGATTACCCAAGCGATTTGCGATTTTCGCAAGACAAAAAATTTTTCGGGTCCGCTGTTTATGGGCAAAGATACGCACGCCGTATCCACGCCTGCGGAACACACCGCGCTTCAGGTTCTAGCGGCGAACGGCGTCGAAACGGTAATTCAAAGCGCGGAAGGATTCACGCCGACGCCGGCGATTTCGCGCGCGATTTTGGCATGGAATCGCAAACATCCGCGCGCGTGCGCGGACGGAATCGTGATTACGCCATCGCACAATCCGCCGCGCGATGGCGGCTTTAAATACAATCCGCCCGAAGGCGGGCCCGCCGACAGCGCGACGACGCAATGGATTCAAAATCGCGCGAATGAATTGCTGCGCGGCGGCAACGCAGGCGTGAAACGCGTCGCGTACGAAACGGCGCGGCGCGCGTCGACCACGCACACGCAAGATTACGTTGTGGGCTATGTGGACGATTTGGCGAACGTGATTGATTTCGATGCGGTGCGCGCGAGCGGCATCAAAATCGGCGTGGACCCATTGGGCGGCGCAGCGCTAGCGTATTGGCAGCCGATTGCGGAAAAATATGGTTTGCATCTGACCGTCACCAATCCAAAACTGGACGCGACCTTTGCCTTTATGACCGTTGACCACGATGGCAAAATTCGCATGGATTGTTCCAGTCCGTACGCCATGGCGGGGCTCGTCAAATTAAAAGATGATTTTGATATTGCGTGGGGCAATGATCCCGACGCCGATCGCCACGGCATCGTCACGCGTTCAAGCGGTTTGATGAATCCAAATCATTATCTGGCGGTGGCGATTGAATATTTGTTGACACATCGGCCGCAGTGGCGCGCGACCTCCGGCGTCGGCAAAACGCTCGTGAGCAGCAGCATGATTGACCGCGTTGTCGGCGCATTGAATCGCAAACTCGTCGAAACGCCGGTGGGTTTCAAATATCTCGCGCCGGGCTTGTTTGACAGTTCCTTTTGTTTCGGCGGCGAAGAAAGCGCGGGCGCGAGTTTTTTGCGGCGCGACGGCACGGTGTGGACGACAGACAAGGACGGTCCGCTGCTCGGCTTGCTCGCGGCGGAAATTACCGCGGTGACGGGACGCGACCCCGGCGAACATTATCAGAGCATGACCGCGCGTTTCGGCGCGCCCTATTATACGCGGCAGGACGCGCCCGCGAACGCGGCGCAAAAAGCGAAACTCGCCAAATTAGCGCCCACGGATGTCAGCGCGACGGAATTGGCAGGCGAAAAAATTTTGGCGAAATTGACGCGCGCGCCGGGCGATAATGAACCGATTGGCGGATTAAAGGTGGTGACGGAACACGGTTGGTTCGCCGCGCGTCCGTCGGGCACCGAAGACATTTATAAAATTTACGCCGAGAGCTTTATCAGCGCGCAACATTTGCAAGCGATTGTGGAACAAGCGCAAACGATTGTCGCGCGCGCGTTAACGAAATAGCGCGCTTGCGTCTAAACACGACAATGCGACTCGTTTTCCTCTTTGACGTTGACAATACGCTGCTCGACACCGACCGCGTGACGATGGATTTGCATCAGTTTCTCACGCAACAAATCGGCGCCGACGCGCAGCAACTTTATTTTGCCCTCTTTGAACAACTCCGCCGCGAACTCGGTTACGCGGATTATTTAGGCGCGCTGCAATCGTATCGGCTCGCGCATCCGCATCACACCGAAATCATGCACGTTTCGTTATATCTTTTGAATTATCATTTTGCCAATCGGCTGTTCCCCGGTTCGCTCGACGCGATTGAACATGTCAAACCATTCGGCGCCGTCGCGGTTCTGTCCGACGGCGATGTGGTGTTTCAACCGTTCAAAATCGAAAACGCGGGGCTGTGGGAAGCGTTCGGCGGCAACGTCTTGATTTTTATTCACAAAGAATTGGAAACGGACGCGGTGGAAGAACATTTTCCCGCCGATCATTATGTGGTGTTTGACGACAAGCTGCGGATTTTGGACGCGTTAAAAAAAATCTGGGGCGCGCGCGTCACCACCGTTTGGGTGCGGCAAGGCCATTACGCGCATGACGTCAAACAAATCGAGGGCTATCTGCCTGCCGATGTGACGCTGGAGCGCATCGGCGATTTATTAGAATACGATGCAGAGAAATTGTTGGCGGCGGCGCGCGGGCGCCAAGTTCTTTACGCGCGCAATAGCTGTGACTGATGATTACGCGGATTTCTAGACCCTAAGGGTTTTCGAAAATCCTTAGGGTCTGAAAGTCCGCTACGTTTTCGAGATATGCGTAATCACTAGAGCTGTGACCATCGAATACAATGACTCGACTGAATAAAATTATGAGCTGGCTGCGTCAACATTGGTTCGAGCTTGGATTGGGGCTTGCGCTCGCGTCGAGTATTTATTTGTGCGTGACGCCATCGAGTCCTTTGGCGCTTGTCCTCTGGCTCAATCTCATCGCGCTCTTTTTGCATCAATTTGAAGAATACCGCTATCCCGGCTATTTTCCCGGCATGATAAATACGGTCATGTTTGCGAGTCAAGCGCCTGACCGCTATCCGCTCAACCCAAACAGCGCGCTGTTAATCAATGTGGCGCTGGGCTGGGCGATCTATTGGTTGGCGGCGGTATTCGGCGCGCAAT
Organism: Anaerolineae bacterium; assembly: GCA_021463195.1. GTDB lineage: Bacteria > Chloroflexota > Anaerolineae > UBA4142 > SHND01 > SHND01. Next base: position 53,083 of record JAJTXZ010000007.1, on the reverse strand, counting down.
TCATTTGGCTGGGCATCGCGGCGATATTTGTTTCATGCGGCAATGTTCTCGCGCATACGTTCCTCTTTAATCTCAAAGGAAAAACAGTGTACAACCCCGGTATGGCGACCGCGCTGCTTTTATTTTTGCCGCTCGCGCTGTATTTCTTTTTGCTCCTCTGGCAAAATCAAACGGCGGCGTGGTTCGATTGGCTTGGCGGAATCGGGTTGGGCTTGGCGCTGACTTATCTTGGCATTTTCAAAATGATTGATTGGCAAAAAGATAAGCGCACGCCGTACATCTTTCCACCGCGCTGCCTGCCGCCCGCGTCGCGAAAAAAGTGAAATACGCAAGCTCGCGCTGTCCGACCGCAAAATAAAACGCCGTGCGCGCATGCGTCAATGCGCGCGGCGTTTTATTCTTTTAAATTGGCGCGGCGATTTTTTTTACTGCGAATGATTTTTGCCGCGATACGCAATCAGCCATTCTTGCGCGCTGATGCGTTCTTGACCGGCGGCGGCGCGGCGGCGCGTGTACGAACCGTCAGCATGCATTTCGCGCGCTTTGACATTATCGGATAAATACACCTTTAAAATATCGTCGCGAATATACTGCACAAGTCGCTGGTCTTCGATCGGAAATAAAATTTCGACGCGACGGTCGAGATTGCGCGAGCGCACATCCGCGCTGCCGAGATATACCTCGTCCGCGCCGTCGTTGCGAAAATAATAGATGCGGCTGTGTTCCAAAAAACGGCCGACGATACTCAACACGCGAATGTTGTCGCTGACGCCGGGCAATCCGGGGCGCAGACAGCACATCCCGCGCACAATCAAATCCAGCTTCACGCCTTGCTGCGACGCTTTATAAAACAACCGAATCATCTCTTGGTCCACGAGCGAATTCATCTTCATGATAATGTGCGCAGCCGCGCCGCGCCGCGCGCATTCGATTTCGCGCTCCACCAACGCTTCCAGATGCGCGCGCATATTGAGCGGCGCGACCAAAAATTTACGATATTCGGTTTTGGCGGAATAGCCGGTCAAATAATTGAACAAGTCCGACGCGTCCGCGCCCATCTCTTCATCGCACGTCAGCAAACCGATGTCGGTATATTGCTGCGCCGTCACCGCGTTGTAATTGCCCGTCGCCAGATGCAAATAGCGCCGAATCTCGTCGCCGTCATCGCGCACCACCAACGCGATTTTAGAATGCGTTTTCAGACCAAGCAAACCGTACACCACATGCACGCCTTCGGCTTCAAGTTGTTTTGCCCACTCGATATTGCTCTCTTCATCAAACCGCGCTTTGAGTTCCACCAGCACCGTGACCTGTTTGCTGTTACGCACCGCGTCGAGCAGCGCTTGCACCACCGGCGCGTTTTTGCCGACCCGATACAGCGTCATTTTAATAGCCAGCACATGCGAATCGCGCGCGGCTTCTTGCAAAAACTCGATCACCGGTTTGAATGAATCGTACGGATGATGCAATAAAATATCGCGCTGGCGCACCGCCACAAAGGTATCATCGGTGTTTGCCAGCAGACGCGGGTAATGCGCCGCAAACGGCGGATATTTTAAATCGGGGCGTTCAATCATGCTGTACACGCCAAACAGATCGCTCATGCCCAGCGGCGCTTCCAGCACATAAATATCTTCGGGTTCAAGTTTCAGATTATCCACCAGAATCGCGCGGATTTTATCCGGCATAGCGGGACTGATGGTCAACCGCACCACTTCGCCAAAACGACGCTGGCGCACGCCGCGCTCAATCGTTTCCAACAAATCGTCGGCTTCCAATTCTTGAATCACATACTCGGCATCGCGCGTCACGCGGAACGGATGCGCGTCCACAACTTGCATGCCGGGAAACAGCGTGTCCAAATGCTGCGTGATGAGTTGGTCAAGCCAGACAAAACATTGACTCTTGGCGGGCGCGTCGGGCGGCGGCGGAACCGGCACGAGACGCGGCAGTGTATTCGGCACCTTGACGCGCGCAAAACGTTCGCGCCCGCGTCCATCGCGAATAATCACAGCCAGATTCAGACTCATGTTGGAAATGTGCGGAAACGGGCGCGCGGGGTCATACGCTAGCGGCGTCAGGACAGGAAATACGACGCGCGCGAAATATTCACGCGCATACTCGCGCTGCGCGTCGTCGAGTTCGTTATAATCGCAAATGTAAATGCCCGCGCGTTCCAACTGCGGCATCAATTCATATAAACAAGCGCGCGAATCGCGCATGAGCCGCTGCGCCTCCTCACGCGCCAATTCCAACTGTTCCATCGGCGTCAAGCCGTCCACCGAACGCTCGACGATGCCCGCTTCGATTTGTTGTTTCAACGCCGAAACGCGCGTCATAAAAAATTCTGCCAAAATCGAGCCGACAATGGCGAGAAATTTCAAACGTTCCAACAGCGGATTCGTGTCATCTTGCGCCTCTTCCAGCACGCGCCAAAAAAATGACAGCAGCGCCAACTCGCGATTCACGTACAATTCGGCGTCTTGCGCTTTCGGCGGATTCATGCGTCCGTTTAATGTGCGCTTCTTTTTTAGTTTCGTCATGCTATCCTCATCTATTATGCCGATTATATATCCGAATTGACCCCGCGCGCGGCGCATCCGCCAAGATCTTGGGATGCAGTGGAATATTGAAATAGCGCGCGCATTGACACGCATCTCGATACAGCATACACTCTGCCGATAGAACTTTTTTTTATATCCACGCAAACGGAAATGAAAACTCTATGATGAAAAATGAAACTGACGGCTTGCCCACGCTCGATGATGATTTGCGCCTGCCCGATGAACAAAATGCCAATCTCGCGGCAGTTGTCGCGGGTTCTGTGATTGCGGGCGCGGCAAATACCGCCAGCGCTGTGTTCGGCTTGTTCGGCAAACGCCGCGCGGCGGACGGAAGCGTTGACGATACCGCAGCGCAAGCCGTCGAAAATGTTGACGTTGCCGAGCCGTCCGAGCGCGCCCAAACCGTCGCGCCGGAATCCATCGAACGCGCGCCTTTGGCGGACGCGGAAACAGATGAGATCGCATTCAAGATTGTAACGCCGCGCGCGACAGCCGAGACCGACCACGCGCCGAAAGTCGCGCCCCCAAAAGAGGATGACGATATTCATGTGCGCGTTTCACCACGCGCCCCGCGCAAAAAGGCGCCAACACGTCAGCGCGGGCTAGCTGGTTCGCTGCTCGATAGCGTAGTGGAACAGGTCGGCGATTATATTCAGGACAGCCCCGCCGTCGAGCGCTTGATACGCGCCGAAACCGCGCGCATTTTACAAGGGCTTACTTCTGACCCCGCGTTAGCGGAATTGATTCGCGCGCAAGCGGAACAATATCTCGACGAATTAACCGCGCGTCCAGAAAAACTCGACCCGTTAGTGCAAACAGTTGCCAATCGCTATCTTGACCATTTGTTGACCGATACTGCGCGCGTGGATGCGCTGGCGCAACAAGTCGCGGGTTCATATCTCGCCTATTTGCGCGCGCATCCAGAACCGGTGCGAATCTTGATTCAGGACGAAGTGGGCGCGTATATTCAACATTTGGAAACCCAGCCGCAGAAACTTGACGCATTGGCGCAACAAGTGGCGAATCGCTACATCGCGTATTTGTCCGCAAATCCCGCGCAGGTGCAGCAGTTGATTCGCGAACAAGCGAGCGCCTATTTAGATTTACTGCGCGTGGAACCGGAGCAAGTGGAAGAGCTAGTCCAAACGGTTGCGGGGCGTTATCTCGCGCATCTGGGCGCGCATCCCGAACAAGTGCAGGCGCTGATTCAGCAAGAAGCGAACAATTACATTGCCTATTTAAATGAAAACCCCGCGCAAGCGCAAGATTTGATTCGCGCGCAAGCGGGCGCGTATTTGGTTTATTTACAAAACGACCCCGCGCTCGTCGAGGCGCTCGTGCGCGCGCAAGCGGAACGCTATCTTGAGCAGCTACAGGAAAATCCCGCTCAAGTGGAAACGCTGGTGCAGGGAATTGCCGCGCGCTATTTGACGCACATTCAAAACAATCCCACGCAGTTGAATGGATTGGTGCGTCAACTGGGCGACGAGTACATTAATTATTTGAACGAAAATCCCGATGCGGTGCAAGAATTGATTCGCGGGCAAAGTCTGAGCATGGCGCAAGTGGTCATGGAAGATGTGCGTGAACGCGCGGCGACTTCGGATACAGTCCTGGAAATCTTTGCGCGTCGCTTGTTCCGCCGCGAGCCGCGGAATGAATTAGCGGAACCGTCCGAACAAGTGCAAGCGTTGGCGGAACGTTACGCGACAATTTATGGACGCAAATCAAAGCGAGACGACCCATGAAACCTTACTTGCTTGGACAATACGCGGGTGGTATCACGCGCGGCATCGCATGGGCGATTGACATGATAATCATCGTGACCACGCTGGCAGTGGTGACGTGGTTGATTACAGCGTCGTTCGGCCTCTTGGGCATTTATCTGCAACGTTGCCCCGCCGAACTCGATTCGATCGGCGACGTTATCTGCCTTAGCGCTCGATTTGGGCTAGCGGCGTTCGCCATTCTCATCCTGCCTGTCTATATGCTTTTCTTTTGGACCGCCAGTGGACAGACAATCGGCAACGCGATTCTGGGCATCCGCGTCGTCCGCGTTGATGGCGAATCAATGACCCTCCAGCGCAGTCTTCGGCGACTTTTCGGCTATATCGTTTGTTTTCTCACATTGGGCATCGGCTTTGCGTTTATCTTTGTGGATAATCAACGCCAAGGTTTGCACGACACCATCGCCCGCACCTATGTCATTTACGCGTGGCGCGGTAATCAAGATCTTGAAACGATTGAACACGTTCAAACATGGCTGACGCGCAAAAAGAAATCACGCGCCCCTGCGTCCAAGCTGGATTCTTGATAACCGCTCAAAAATCAAGCCCTGCGCGCTCGATTGCCTTTGTCAATTCAGTCGCCAGTTGATCTTGCGAAAATACCACCGTCCGATTATCGCGAATATAGCACACGCGCACTTGGCACGGCGCGTCAAATTGCGCGCGCATCGCTTCTTGATAGAGCGCCATCTGAACCGCATAGCGTTTGAGCGTGTATATCTCGGCTTGTTCGCCGCGTAATCGGTCCGTCTTGAAATCCACCACGCGCCATTGTCCATCCGCGTCTGTAAACACCGCATCCATCGCGCCATGCACGCTGCGGCCTTGCCATGAAATCATAAAGGGCAATTCGTGATAACGCGTCGGCGCGCGCGCCATTTCCTCAAATAATTCGCTCCGCGCAAAACGCGCGAGAATGCCGCGCGCTTGACGCACTGCGTCATCAATTTCGCTTTCGTCACTCAACCCGCGCTCGCGTGCATAACGTTCCAAAATCGTATCGAGATTCGGCGTGTTGCGCGGAAAACGCCAACGCTGCAAGGCGCGATGAGCGATTTCGCCGACAATGTACGCGGGCGCGCGCGCGTTTTGAACATCGCGCCGCACCGGAATAATGCGTTCGGGCGCGCCTTCCAAAACGCGCTGCTCAAATTCCGCGCGGTCGCGGACGAACGCTTCCAAACCTGTCGGCGTCCACAACTCAATTTGAGAGACAGCGGGTTGAGCCAACGGCGCAACCAAACGCGGCAATTCCACGCTTGGCATTTCCGGCGCGGGCGCGGCGCGCCAAGAAATAGTTTGCGGCGCGCGGGGCGCGCGTTCCAAATCTTGAAAGCGCGTGCGCGGCGCGACCAGCGCAATCCACTCTGCCTCCGTATCCACCAACGCGGCGCGCGCATCGAGTAATTGCCGCAAATACGATTCCGCGTGCGGCGTCGCGCTCCCCGAAATAATCAAATACTCTTGCGCGCGCGTCATTGCCACATACAACAAACGTTTCTCTTCTTGCGCGTCGCGCGCGTCCGCTTCTTGTTCGAGCAAACGAAATCCCACCGTCGTCACGCGTTCGCCATTCTCATCATGCACCTTGACGCCGATGCCGCGCGCGCGATTCACCGCCATTAATTCATGCGGCGGAGACGGCGCGCGCCCCGCGTCGGGAATCACGACAATCGGGAATTCCAACCCTTTGGCGCGATGAATCGTCATCAGCTGCGCCGCGTCTTCCGCTTCGGTCAACGCGTCGCCTTCACGCGCTTCGCGCGTGGTGAGATCCGCCAAATAGGCGTTGAATTCACTCAAACGCGCCGAATCCGCGCGCCGCGCGCGCGCGAGCAATTTTTCCACATTGGCGCGTCGCCGCAGCCCATTGCTCAAACCGCTGATGGCGGCGAGATACCCCGTTTCCGCCAATGCCTGCCGCAGCAAATCCAAAATCGCCACGCGTCCAACGCGCGCCCATAAACTTTGCAATGACGCCGCCGCGAATTCCGCGCGCGTCCGTTCCGCGCCCGTCAAATCGTCGGGTAATTTGAACAACGCATCGCGCAAAGTTGGCTGCGCGCGCCGCAAGCGATATAACGTTTCACTGCTCAACGCGTACAAGGGCGAATGCAAAATCGTCGCCAACGCGAGATCGTCGGCGGGATTGTCCAACGCGCGCAGCAGTTGAATCAAATCGCGCACTTCGGGTCGGTCAAAATAGCCTGTCCCCGCGTACGTGAGGTATGGAATATTCGCCTGTTTGAACGCCTCTTCATAAATCGGCATGGACGAGCCAACGCGAAACAACAGCGTCACATCGCCAAAGCGCGCAGGGCGATACGCTTGCGCTTTTTTATCCCACACTTGAAATCTTTGCGCGATGAGTTCATTTATGCGCGCGGCGAGTTCTTGCGCTTCCCATGCGCGAACCGCATCGGCGTCGAGTTTTTGTTCTTTAGCTTGGACGACGACAGTTTTCGGAATCTGAATCACTTCCAGCAGCGCGGCGCGCGCGAACGACGCGCGCAATCCGCGCAGCGCATCATACGACGTTTGATACAACGCGCGCTCGCCGGACACAGCGAAAACATGCGTAAACACAGCGTTAAAACACTCGACCAGCGCGACATGCGCGCGAAACGATTCGTCCAACAAAATATGCGCGTCGGCGCCCCAACGTTGGGTAATCTCGCCGAGCGTTTGTTGAAACACCGTCACATCAGCGCCGCGAAAACCATAAATGGATTGTTTGCCATCGCCGACCACAAAAAGCCGATTTGGCGCGGCGAGGTCCGCGAGCGCATAGAGCAAATCTCGCTGCGCGCCATTGGTATCTTGAAATTCATCCACCAACAGCGACGCGATTTCAGAGCGATAGCGTTCGCGCACCGCCGCGTGATTTTGCAATAACGCGCGCGCGCGCGTCTCCAAATCATTGAAATCTAAAACGCGCGCCGCGTCTTTGCGCCGCGCATACTGCGCTTGGGCGCGTTCCCAAAACTCGCGCCAGCAAAAAATCATTTCCGCCGCGCGGTCGTCGCGCGCGTCAAAAACAAAATCGTATGTTTGCAAAAACTGTTTGGCGCGCTCGCGCAGCGTTCTGAGCGTTGCTTTGGCGACATCCAAATCAGTCCAATTCTTTGCGCTCCCGCCCGTCAATGTTTGCGCCGCGATTTCGCGCAGCGCGCGCAGCGCGGTTTGAATGGACGCGGAATGAATTTGCGGCGCCGCGCGTTCCATCGCCGCGCGCGTCGCCTCAAGCTTGTCCGCGCTGTCCGTCGCCGCGTTAGTTTGAAGCCAGGTCAAAGCATCGCGCCACACCGCGTCTTGGCGTAATTGCGCGAGCGCAACTCCCTGCGCGCGCGCGCTTTGCGCGCGCCACTGCGCCATCAATTCCTCGCGCGTCGCGGGAAGCTGGTCAAACGCGGCTTGGGCAAGATTTCCCAGTTTTAAAAGCTGCGCGCTCGTTTCTCGTACATCTCTGATTTTGTATTCGCGAAACAATTCCAATGCCGCGCCGCCGCGTTCCGTCAGCTCGGTCATCGCCGCGTCCAACGCGTCGGCTTGCCAGATTGTCGCGTCCGTTTCATCCAACACGCCAAAACGCGGGTCTACTTGCGCTTCGACCGGATTCGCGCGTAAAAGAGTCGCGCACAACGAATGAATTGTGCCGATGCGCGCCGCGTCCATCGCGCGCAGCGCGCGCTCCCATTTCGCGCGTTCGCCATTCGCTGTATTTTCCGCGCGCGCGCTAATCGCGTCGCGCACGCGCGTTCGCATTTCGCCCGCCGCTTTTTCGGTGAACGTAATCGCGACCAACGCGGGCAGCGCGATGCCTTCCTCGAGGAGCGAGAGAAAACGTTCGACGAGGACGCGCGTCTTGCCCGTCCCCGCGCCCGCAACGACGACAAGATTGTTGCCGCGCGCCGTGACCGCGCGCGTCTGATTGCCGCGCAACGCATCATTCGCCATAGGCAGCTGCCTTGTCGCCAAGCTCAATGCCCTTGCGCGCGCTCCAACGGCCCACGCGACACAGCGCCGCGAATTCGCAATACGTCAGGCACACCGCGTCATTCTTGCGCGTCGGTTTCACCGCAAACTCGCCGCGCCGCGCCATCGCGACATAATTCAAAATATGCGCGCGCGCGAGAGAGAGCAATTCCGCGCGCTCTTCCGGCGGCAGCGCGCGGCTTGCTTTGCCATCGCCGATATGCAGAAAAAACGCGTCGGCGATGGCATAGCCCATTGCCTCTGCCGCGAAAAAATACACCGGCAGTTGCAAATGCCATCCTTCGCGCACGTCATGTTTGGAGATTTTTGTCGTCCCCGTTTTATAATCAATCAACACATACCCATCCGCCGCGCGGTCCACGCGGTCAAACACGCCACGCAGACGTAGCCATTCATCATCCAATCGCACGCGCGCGTCAAACGGCATTTCGATGCTAAAAGGTTGCGTCGGATTTTTATCATTGCGTTTCGCTTCGTCGCGGAGAAATTGTTCCAGACGGCGCGTGATTTCTTGGCGCTCTTGCTCCCACCATGCCGTCGCGCGAAAGGCAAAGCGGCGCGGCGCATCCTCCAACACGCGCGCGGCGCATTCGCGCAAGATCACGCGCGCGCGTTCCAAGTTCGCGCTGGTGACGCTAAAATTTTGCGCGGCGTACGCTTCAAAGGCGTTTTGCAAAATACGGTGAAACACCGCGCCCAACTGCGTGCGCTCCATCCCTTCGAGCGGTTCAGCCCATTCTCGCAAATTCAACACACGCCGCGCGAAAAAACGAAAGCCGCACGCGCCCCATTCATTCAACTGCGTCGCGCTCCACGCGTACGTAGGCGCGAATTGTTGGGCAAAGCCGCGCTTTAAATTTTCATCGCGCATCACGCCGCTGTACTCGTCGCACGCGGCGCGCGATTCGCGCCGCGCCTCAATCGCCAACGCCGCGCGGCTGTGCCGCCACGCGCGCGAGGTTTGCCATAACGCGCGTTCGATGGCTTGGGCGCGCGGCGCGTCGGGCGCAAACGTCAGCGCGAGAGCGAGTTCGGATTCTGACGCGGCAGTTTCAATTTCGGGGCTCGCGTTGACGCGGAGGCGCCGCGTTTTGACGTCCGGCAAAAGTTGTTGCGTCAACTCGAGATAGGGCGATGGATATTGCGGATTCCCATCGTCGTCGAGATACGGATAATAAAGTTCGAGACGCTCGCGCGCAAGCGCGACCGCTTCATAAAACAAGGTCGCTTCGTCGCGCGCTTGCAAGTCTCGAAGCGGAATGTCTGCCGCGCGCAAGCGCGCGCGTTCGGCGACAGTAAGCAAGGGGTCTTGGGGCGCGCGCCGCGGAAATTCGCTCTCTACCAAACCGCCGAGAAAAATATATCGTTTGGGCGCGCCGCGCGCCTGCGTCACGCTTGCAAGCAGAACGCGTCCATCCGACATGGGATGCAAATCATATGTCGCCGCGTTCACCGCATCCGCAAGGTCCGCCACAAAATCAACCCACGCGCTTTCGGTTTCTTGCAGCAGCTCGGCGGCTTGCAACATCCCGCGCAAAATATTATTGAACGCGTCAAGCGCGGCAAGATCGCGCGCGGCGAGCTCGGCAGCGTCATTTCGCGCATTTTCAATTACGCGCAAGCTTGTGGTATCCGCGACAACCTCTGACGCGGAATGTTCGCGCAGCCAGACTTGGGCGCGCGGGTCGGGGCCAATAAGGTTTTGGAGAAACGTGACATATTCCGCCAACGGGGCGCGCGCGGGTGGCGTGACGCGCGTGAAAAAATCTTCGATTTGCGCGCGGCGCGCGGCGATTTCCGTCGCGCTCGCTTCATCCACCCAACGCGTTTTGAATTTATCGCGATCCACCGCCGCCAGCGGTTTCGCGAACGCGGCAAGCCACGCATCGCGACCGCGTAGCACAAGCGCATCGCGCGCGACGCGCGCGATTTCGGCTTTGGCTTGTTCATCCAATGCGCGCCAAGTAAAATAGGGCGAGCGCAGCGCGTCAAACGTTTCGCGCCACGGAAAATCGCGCGCGCTCAATGCGGCGAGATTGAGCAGCGCGGCAACGAGCGGATTCGATGCGAGCGGCAATTCGCGCAATATCCGATACGGAATGCCATATTCGTCAAACACTTGGCGCGCAATGTCCGCATACGGCGACAGCGCGCGAAATAATACGCCAATCTGCGCGGGCGGAACATTATCCAGCAGCAGTTGTTTCACGCGGCGCGCCATCGCGCGCACTTCGCGCACGCGGTCGGGCGCGGCGGTGATTGTGATGTGACCGTCCGCGTTTTTTTGCGGCGCGTTGGGCTCGAACAAAAAATGTTCCAAATGTTCGAGCGGCGCCGCGCGCGGCGGCGCGAATTTTTCCAACGCGTTCGCCGACGCATTCAAGCGCGCGAACGTTTCGGCGAAACGCGCGTGCGCGCGGCGGTTGGGATCAAACGTGAGCGTCACATCGAGACGCGTCAATCGCGCGGCGAGCGAATTCAATACTTGGAGCTGCGTGAAATTCAATTCATCAAAACCGTCGGCAGCGACATAATCGTAATCAGCGTACAACTGCGGATGCGCTGCAAGCGCGGCGCGCGCAAGCCACCCAAGCCCTTGATTGTCCGCCAATTTATGCGCGCGCAAAAATTCTTGATACGCGGCATAGATGCGCGCGAGGTCGCGCACGCGCGGCGTCGTCGCCAATTCGGACAAACGCTCGGGCGGAACGCCACCCTCTTTGAGCTCTGCGATAATTTCCGCGACGACATTGATGAGACCGGGTTTATCCGCAATCGGCGCCAAATAAGCCAACTCGTTGGCGCAAACCAGTTTTTGCAATAGCGCGCGCAGCACGCGATAGCGCGTGGCTTCGGGCATCCAACGCGGCAGCGCCTCGGCGCTGTCAAGAATAGAATGATAGAGCGCATGAAAATCGGCGAGGGTCACGCCAAACACGGGACGCGGCAATTTGCCCAAGCGTTCGCGGAATGCGCTGGTTTGCGCGCGCGTCGGCAAAAGAATCAAAATGCGCGGCAAGGGTTTTGCCGCGCAAAGCGTTTGAATTTGTTCAATGACGTATTGTGTTTTGCCCGCGCCGGCGGGAGAAGTGACGAGATACAGAGCCATTTTAATTTTTATTCATTGCTTCGCGCCCGATACTGCACCGCCTCCGCCAAATGGTGCGTCTCGATTTTTTCGCTCTCGGCTAAATCCGCGATCGTCCGCGCCAATTTCAAAATCCGATGAAACGCGCGCGCGCTCATGTTCAGCTGTTTCATCGCCGCGCGCATCAACTGTTTGCCCGCATCGTCCAACTCGCAAAATTGACGCACTTCGGCGGGCCCCATATCCGCATTCACTTGACACGCCATTTGCGCGCTATTGTTATAGCGCGCAAATCGTTCGCGCTGACGCGCGCGCGCGCGTTCGACGCGTTGGCGAATTTTTTCCGAGGGTTCGCCTAGACGGTCGTTCGACAATTTTTCAAACTCGACGCGCGGCACGTTGATATGAATATCAATGCGGTCGAGCAGCGGGCCCGAAATCCGTTTTTGATAACGCGTAATCAACGCCGGTGAACAAGCGCACTCTTTGAGCGGGTCGCCATAATAACCGCACGGGCACGGATTGAGCGCGGCGACAAGCATAAAATTGGCGGGAAACGTAAGCGAGCCGCTTACGCGCGAGACCGTGATAATTTTATCTTCGAGCGGCTGCCGCAATCCTTCCAAACTGCGCGAATCAAATTCCGGTAATTCATCTAAAAACAAAACACCGCGATGCGCCAGCGAAATTTCACCGGGATGGGGCCAGCGACCGCCGCCGATCAGGCCCGCAAACGAAATCGTATGATGCGGCGCGCGAAATGGACGATGGCGCACCAAGGGCGATTCGGATGACAGCAAATCATTCACGCTGTAGATGCGGCTGATTTCTAACGCTTCCGCGAGAACGAGACGCGGCAAGATGGAAGGCAGCGAACGCGCCAAAAGCGTTTTCCCCGCGCCCGGCGGTCCCGTCATGATAATATTGTGCTGTCCGCTCGCCGCGATTTCCAACGCGCGCTTGACATGCTCTTGGCCGCGAATTTCAGCATAATCCACCGGATAAGGCGGCGCTTCGGTCGCGTCATATTGCAAGGTCGCTTGGAATGGAACAATGGGCTGCAAACCTTGCAGATGCGCGTACAACGCAAAGAGCGATTCAATCGGAATCACATCCAGTCCGGGAATTAACGCGGCTTCGGGCGCATCCGCCGCAGGGAGAAATAATGTTTTAATGCCGCGCTCGCGCGCCATTAACGCGATGGATAAAACGCCATTCGTATGGCGCACCGTCCCATCCAAAGAAAGTTCGCCCACAATCAACGCTTCGGAGACATCCGCCGTAATTTGTTCCGATGCCGCGAGCAAGCCGACCGCAATCGGCAAATCATAGGCGGGGCCCTCTTTGCGTAAATCGGCGGGCGCAAGATTGACAGTGACGCGTTTCAGCGGAAAACTCAAGCCGGAATTTTTTATCGCGGAACGAACTCGTTCGCGCGATTCTTGCACCGCGGTATCGGGCAGCCCCACCACCGTAAACATCACCTGCCCGCTCCCAATGTCCACTTCCACATCAATCAGTTGTCCATCCAAACCAATGACCGCGCAAGAAGCGACTTTGGCAAGCATAAAATTTTCTCCCGCGCCGCGTCGCGCCTAGACCGGCTTTCGATTTGATTTAGGAGACAGACCCTTGGGGTTTTCGGAAACCCCAAGGGTCTTTTACCCTAGATCAAACAGGAATTCGCTCTAGTTTAGCGGCAACCCCGCGATGAACGGATTCAGCGCGAACGCGACAAAGAATCCAAGCAAGGCAACAACGAGTGTAATCGCAAAGACGCCGACAATCGCGGCTTTGCCGGTGGTAAAGCCAGTCGCTTCGCGAATGCCAATGACGCTGCCGATGATACTCAAAACCAAGCCCGCGATAGAGACAATGGCAGCGAGACCGCTGCCAAATACACCCAACACCACCAAAATTTGAAAGACGCGCGTAAAGCCAAACACGCGCAGCATTTCGCCAGTGTTTGTGCTGCCATGAAATAAATTCTTGGCGACCGCCGCCATTACGAATGCGCCCGCGCCCCACAGCGCAAGTTCTTGAATGACCATCACGATTGCGCGCGCCAATGGTTTGCCCAAAGCGCCGGCTTGGTCCGGCAGTCCGGGCAGCTGCGTGCTGAAAAAATAATTCACCGCGCCGACAATCAACGCGACGACGCCGACAACGAGCGCGGCTTGCTTTGTCGCGTCAGCCGCGTGCGCCACTTCACGATACACCGGCGCGCGCAAAGCGCCGACGCCGCCGAGACGTTGAAAAAAACTTAACGGCGCGATATTTTTGTTTGTGCGCGAATTCGCGCCGGTTTTGGACAAAGGTGTGGCGGCGCTGTTCTGCGATTTTGTTTTGTCGGGCGGCCGCGGTGAATTCGATTGCGCGCCTTGCGCGGCGGCTTGGCGTTTTTTAGATTTCTTGCTCACGCGATAAAGCTCCTCTGTGAAAAATTTTAGTTTGCGCGCAGCGCGCAAGTTTTTTCGATTTCCTCTGGTATAACAAAAAATTATGCGTCCGCGCGCGGCGTCATTTTCGCGGCGACATATTTGACGAGCAGCGGCGCGGGACGGTAACGGTCTTGGCGCCATTCCGCGTACAAGCCATCCATCACCCCCAACACCGTCTCGAGCCCAATCAATTCGCCCCACTCGAAGGGGCCGCGCGGATAATTCGTCCCTAATTTCATCGCCAAATCTATTTCGCGCGGCGACGCGACCCGCTCTTGCAGCGCGCTGAACGCTTCATTAATTATCGCGCATACAATCCGCGCGCGCGTCAACCCCGCGTTGTCGCCGACCGCGACAACTTTTTGTCCCAACGCGCGCCACAAATCGTACGCCTGCGCCCACGCCGCGTCATTCGTTTGCAAACCGCGCGCCAGTTCAATCGTTCCCGTTTCAGGAATCGGCGGCAGCACGCCAAAGCCGACCACGCGTTCCGGCGCGCGCGTCCAACTCGCGGCAAGGGTCGCGCTCGCGTTCAACGCGCAGCTGAGCAGCAACGCCGCGCGCGGCGCGCGTTCCAAAATGGCGCGCTTGGTCTCGAGCGCGGTATTTTCGGCTTCGACAAAAATTTCACACGCGGGCAATGCGCGCGCCGCGAGAAAATCAGATGGGGTATAGCGCGTACAGGTATGTCCACCGCGTTCAAACAGCGCGGCGAGCGGATTCGTAAACGGCGCGACGCCGACAAGGAGAATATTCATTCGTAGGAATAAAATCCGCGCCCCGTTTTGCGTCCGAGCTTTCCGCTTTCCACCATCTGCTGCTGCAGCGGATGCGGACGATATTTGGGGTCTTGGAAAAACGCGTTATATACCGATTGCGTGACGGCGAAATTTATATCGCATCCCACCAAGTCAATCAAACGAAATGGGCCCATTTTGAAACCGAGCGTTTCCATCAGCGCGTCAATCGTTTCCACCTCCGCCGCGCCTTCACCCAACAACCGCAGCGCCTCGCCATAAAAGGGTCGCGCGACGCGATTCACAATGAACCCAGGCGTATCCCGACACAGCGCCGCCGTTTTGTTCAAACGCGCCACAAACGCTAACGCCGCGTTCGTCGTTTCAACGCTCGTCGCCGCGCCGCGAATCACTTCGACAAGCGGCATCAAATGCGCGGGATTGAAAAAGTGCATGCCAATAAATTTATCCGCGCGCTTTGTCGCGCTCGCCAGAACATTGACGCTGAGCGACGACGTATTGCTGGCAAAGATACAGCGCGCGGGCGCGAGCGCGTCGAGCTGCGCGAACAGTTGGCGCTTGAGCTCGAGTTGTTCTGGCGCTGCTTCGAGAATGAGATCGCACTGCGCGACGTCGGCAAGCGCCTGTGTCGTTCGAATACGCTGTCGCGCTGCGTCCGCCAAATCCGCCTCCAATTTTTGGCGCGCGACACTTGCCGCCAAATTTTGGTGAATGCGTTCCACGCCGCGCTGCGTGAATTCCGGCGCGACATCATACAACATAACGCGGTACCCGCCCAACGCCGCCGCGTGCGCGATGCCGCCGCCCATCGTCCCCGCGCCAATGACCGAAATAGTTTCCATTTTTTTTTGTCCGTCCGCGTCGCGCGGTCTACAAAGTTCTTTGTTCCACCGACACGCGCGACGTTCAAAAAAAATCGCAGTGTGTCACCGCGATTTTTTTATTGTGTAATCACCAGATAAACACGCGCGAAAACCGTGTGACGACGATCAATGCGGATACTTTGGCCCTACGCCTGCCATTCCGCCGCGTCGTACTTTGGCAATTCGCAGCGCAATGCGCCGTCCGCGCGATAGCCGAGCGCGTAACCCGCTTGCATGATTTGATGAATTTCGCTCGTGCCTTCGTAAATGATCGCGCCGCGCGAATTTCGCAAATAGCGTTCCACATCGTACTCGTCGCTGAAACCGTACGCGCCGTGAATTTGAATCGCTTCGTTCGCGGCGTCGAACGATTGGTCGGTGGCAAACCATTTCAACAGCGAAGTTTCTTTCGTGTTGCGAATCCCCTGATTTTTCATCCAGCCGACTTTGAGTAACATCAATCTGCCGTACTCGTAATCGCGCACCATCCGCGCGATTTTTTGCTGGACGAGTTGATGCTTGCCGATTTCCTTGCCGAATGTTTTGCGCGTGTTCGCATAACTGACGCTCGCTTCCAACGCCGCGCGAATCAAACCTACCGCGCCCGCGCCGACAGTGTAACGCCCGTTGTCCAAACACGACATCGCGATTTTGAAACCTTCGCCCTCTTCGCCCAAACGATTGGCGACGGGAACGCGCACGTCACTGCAATTCACCCAGCCCGTCGAACCCGCGCGCACGCCGAGCTTGCCGTGAATGTCGCCGCGCGTAATGCCTTCGCGGTCCGTTTCGATGAGGAACGCCGAAAGTTGGTCGTGCGGGTCGGGACGTTCGGGATTCGTGCGCGCGACCCAAAGAATGTGATGCGCTTTGGACGCGAGCGAAATCCACATTTTTTCGCCGTTCAACACATACACATCGCCGTCGCGTTTTGCGGTGGATGCCATGCCCGCCACGTCGCTGCCGACGCCCGGCTCGGTGAGACCAAACATCGCGTATTTTTTGCCTTGCGCTTGCGGGACGAGAAATTTTTGTTTTTGTTCTTCGTTGCCCCATTGCAAAATGGCGAGCGAATTAAGGCCCATGTGAACGGACATGACGACGCGCAAGCTCGTATCCAGCGCTTCCAGTTCTTCGCACACGAGGCCGAGCGTGATGTAATCGAAACCTTGTCCGCCGTATTTTTGCGGAATGCAAATTCCCAAAATGCCGAGTTCGCCCATGCGCGGCAAAATGTTGGGATCCATTTCTTGTTTGCGGTCCGCCTCTTTAATAATCGGCGCGACCTCTTTTTTGCAAAACTCGCGCACCATGCTTTGGGCGCTGAGGTGTTCTTCGGTGAGAGTGAAATCCATGAGACTAGAGACTAGAGACTGGAGATTAGAGTCTCTAGTCTCTAGTCTCCAGTCTCGATCTACATTTCCTTTCCAATTAAATCGCGCGCAATCACAATGCGCTGAATGTGTGACGTGCCTTCGTAAATTTGCAGACCTTTGATATCGCGATAATAACGTTCGACCGGATATTCGTTCGAATAACCGCGTCCGCCGTGCAACAACACCGCTTCCGATGCCGCGCGCACCGCCGCTTCGGTGGCGAATAATTTTGCGATGGAGGTTTCGCGCGTCGCGCGTTGCCCCTCGTCTTTTAACCACGCGGCGCGATAGACCAACATGCGCGCCGCATCCACATCCGCCGCCATGTTCGCAATCACGCTTTGAATCATTTCAAAATCGCCGATGCGCTGACCGAACTGCCGCCGCGTGCGCGCAAACTCGACGCTCGCGTCCAAACATGCTTGCGCCACGCCCAACGCGCCCGCCGCGACGCCGAGCCGTCCGTGATCCAATGCGGACATTGCCACCTTGAAACCTTCGCCGACATTTCCCAACAGCGCGGTTTTCGGCACGCGCATATTTTCAAAACGAATGTGCGCGTGGTCCGACGCGCGATGCCCCAATTCCTGTCCGCGCATTTTCTCGCGCGCAAATCCTTTAAGGTTTGTTTCAATCAAAAACGCGCAGATGCCTTTGTGTTTCAGCGCGCGATTGGAATTCGCAAACACAATCGCCACATCCGCGATATTGCCATTCGTAATCCAAATTTTTTCGCCATTCAAAACAAATTCGTCGTCGTCCTGCGTTGCGGTAGTTTCCATGCTCGCCGCGTCGGAACCCGCGTTCGGTTCGGTAAGCGCGTAACAGCCCAGCCATTCGCCGCGCGCGAGCTTGGGCAAAAATTTTTGCTTTTGTTCCGCCGTTCCCCATTTCAAAATGCACTGTGACACAAGCGAGGTGTGAACAGTCATTAAGCCGCGCACCGAAGAATCCACGCGTCCCAATTCTTCATAACACAACGCAAGCGAAACCGCGTCCCACCCTTCGCCGCCGTACTCGCTCGGCAAAGGTCCGCCGAGAAATCCCAATACGCCCATTTCGCGCACGAGTTCGAGAGGCATCGCGCCGCGTTCGTCCATCTCGCGCGCGATGGGCGCTACGCGCGTTTGGGCAAAGTCGCGCGCGCGGTGTTGGATTTTTTGTTGCGAGTCAGTGAGCGCGAAATTCAATCTCCAGTCTCCAATCTCTAATCTCCAGTCTCTCGCTTTATAAACCCCAACACTCTCTCCCACGCGTTCGCGGATGCTTCCGCCCATTCCGTTTGCTTGCGGTCAAAGAAACTGTGCGGCGCATTTTCGTAAATCACAATTTTGTGTTCGACATTCGCTTTATCGAGTTCGCCGTCAAGTTGTACAATTTGCTCGTGGGGAATGCCCGGATCATCGCCGCCGAAAAGTCCAAGCACGGGATAATGAATTTTGTGCGCCTCTTCCAACGCGGTCCCGTCCGCGCCGGGGATTTGACGCGCGAGACCCGCGTAAAATGGAATCAAACCCGCGAGTTTGTACTTTTGCGAACCCGTGTAAAGCGCGAGCGAGCCGCCGCGGCAAAAACCGACGATGAATGTTGGCGCAGCGCTGCCGTTTTGCAAATGCGCGAGCGCGGCGTCAACGTCCGCATAAAACGTCGGCATCGTCATTTGCTGCACATGCGGCATAAAATCAAATTCATCATCGCGCGCAGTCAAGCCCGCCGTGCGCCCGAAATAATCCAGCGCCAACGCGCGCACGCCCACTTCCGCGAAACGCAGCGCGAGCTCTTTATAAAATTGATGCAGCCCGCGAATATCGGGATAAATCAAAACTTGCGCGTCGAACCCATCCGTCGGTTCCGCAAGATACGCGTTGAATGGAATCCCATCCGTCGCGGTCAAAACAAGCTCGCGTCCTGTCGCGTTGCGTCTTTCGCCCGGCGGTTCCGGTGGACGCGCGTTGTTGTCGTAACACATGGTTGCCCCCTGTTGTCAACGGATACAAAACAGATAAACGGATGATGACGCGCGCATCCGTTTATCCGTTTTCCCTATCCGTTGTCAGTATCCCCAATCACCGCCGTCGCTTCAATTTCGATCAGCGCGTTCGCGTCGTACAAACTTTTCACTTCCACCAATGTCATCGCGGGAAAATATTTGCCGAAATACGCGCGATACACTTGACCGATACGGTCGCGCTGCGCGTGGTACGCGCGCTTGTCCGTCACAAAAATCGTCATGCGAACAACATCGGTCAAGTCGCCGCCCGCTTCATTCACGATCGTTTTGATATTCTCCAACGCTTTTTGAAACTGCTCAATCAAATCAAACGGGTTCTCGATTTTCCCCGTCGCGTCCATCCCCGTTTGACCCGCGAGAAACAAAATTTTTCCGCCACGCGTGAGAATGCCATTTGCATAGCCGGTCGGTTTTGCAAGTGAAGCAGGATTAATGATTTCTTTGGTCATCCGTCGTCCGTCGTCCGTCGTCATTCGTCATCTCCCCGTGAACGTCGGTTTCTCTTTTGCCACGAACGCTTCAAAAAACGCGCGATGATCTTGGCCCATCATCATTAACGCTTGCGCTTGCGCTTCCGCTTCCAGCGCCGTGTTAATGTCCATCGTCCATTCGTTGTTCACCATCAATTTCGTCATGCCGAGCGAATACGTCGGACCCTGCGCCAAACGCGTCGCGAGTTCACGCGCGGTGGGCATTACTTGATCGTGCGGCACAACGCGATTCGCCAAGCCAAATTTTTCCGCCGTCGCCGCGTCTATATCGTCGCCCAACATCAACAATTCCATCGCGCGCCCTTGCCCAATCACGCGCGGCAATAAAAAGCCCGCGCCCATGTCCGCGCCCGTCAAGCCCACGCGCGTGAACAAAAACGCGAACTTGGCGTTATCGGCGACGACGCGCAAATCGCACGCTAACGCAACCACCGCGCCCGCGCCCGCCGCCATGCCATTCACCGCCGCGATAATCGGTTTCGGCAATAAACGCATATTCCGTACAAGATGTCCCGTCATGCGGCAAAATTCCAAATGCTCGCGCATGTCGCGGTCGAGCGTCACGCCGATAATTTTGTGAACATCGCCGCCCGCGCAAAACGCGCGTCCATTCCCCGTCACCAAAACAACGCGCACGTTGTCGTCATAACGCAGCTCTTCAAACAAATCGCGCAACTGCGCGTAAATTTCCAACGTAATCGCATTCAGTTTGTCGGGGCGATTTAGCGTAATCGTCGCGATGTGGTCTTGAATATCGTAGAGAAAATCGTATGCCATTTTTTTCGGGACGCAGATGGCACAGATTACACAGATTTCAATCTGGTTTTAAATCTCAATACCTTCGCCAATACAAGAAACTGTGCATGTTTGGTACGGCAAATTTGAAATTTGCCGTACGTTTGGCGAAGGTATTGAAAGCCGTGACATCTGTGTAATCTGTGTCCAAAATTTTAGGTGACAGTTGGACGTTCCATTGGATATTTTTCGTAAAGCTGTTCTTGCATCACTCGTCTCATTCTTTCCATCGCGTGGTGCACATCTTCATAGCGCGTATAAATTGGCGCGATGCCGAAACGAATATTGTCGGGCGGGCGAAAATCGGGAATCACGTTCATTTCTTCAATCAACGCGCGGTCAATCCGCAAACCATCGGGATGCCCGAGCGAAACGTGCGAGCCGCGCACATTTGCATCGCGCGGCGAATTCAAGGTGACGCCGAACGGTTTCAGCCATTCCTCCCACAACGCGATTAAAAATTCCGATTGCTGAATGGATTTCGCGCGCAAATTTTTCATGCCCGCTTCGAGCAATAAATCAACACCCGTTTCCATCGCCAATAACGAAAGCATCGGCGGCGTGCCAACACCGAAACGCGTGATGCTCTGCGCGGGCGCGTAATCGAAATCCATCGCAAACTGATTTTTCTGTCCGAACCATCCTTGAATCGGATTCAACAATTCATTTTGCAAATCGCGCCGCACGTACAAAAACGCGGGCGCGCCCGGTCCGCCGTTGAGATATTTGTACGTGCAGCCGACCGCCAAATCCGCGTTGCAATCGTTCAAGTAAAGCGGAATCGAACCGACCGAGTGCGACAAATCCCACAACACCAACGCGCCCGCGTCATGCGCCGCTTGCGTAAGCGCGCGCATGTCATACACCGCGCCGCTTTTGAACGCCGTGTGCGTAAGCGTCACGAGCGCGCAATTATTTTTTTCGATGGCGTGAACAATCGCATCCATTGAAATGGCGACATCGTTTTGTGGCGCGGCGTACGTAATCGTTTTGCCGCGCGTGCGCGCGATGCCTTGCAGAATGTACGAATCGGTTGGAAAGTTGACCGTTTCTGTGACAATCTGATTCCGCGTCGGACGCGCGTCGAGCGCGGCGTTCGCCAATTTATAAAAATTGACTGACGTAGAATCCGCGACCAACACTTCAGCGCTCTGCGCGCCGAGCAGCTGCGCGATTTTTCCGCCGAGCCGCGCCGGCGCGTCCATCCATCCTTCGCCCCAGCCGCGCACGAGACGCTTGCCCCATTCGTTTTCGACAACCTCGCGCACGCGCGCCATCGCCCGTTTCGGCAAACGCCCCAACGAATTGCCGTCCATGTAAATTGCGTCCGCGTCGTCAATCGCAAATTCGTCGCGGAATTTTGCGAGCGGATCGCGCGCATCCAGCGCGCGCGCGTATTGTAAATCAAATGACGGCATGGATCTTTCCAAACTCCATTTTCCGAATTCCGCCTTCCGTTTTCTAAAACATCACCATTCCGCCATCCACATTGATTGCCTGCCCCGTGATGCCGCGCGCGTTTTCGTCAACGAGCATCAACGCGACGTGCGCGACCTCTGCGGGCGTGATGAGCCGATTTTGCGGCGAGAGCTTGGCGAGATACGCGCGTGCGTCGGCTTCGGACATTTTCGCGCGCTGCGTCATATTCGCGACCGTGCCATCCGTCATTGGCGTATCCATATAGGCGGGACAAATCGCGTTGACGGTGATGTTGTTGGAAACAAACTCTGCCGCGAGCGCGCGCGTAAGCCCGAGCACGCCATGTTTGGATGCGGTGTACGCGGCAATATACTTGGCGCCGACTTTGGACGAGATGGACGCGATATTGATGATGCGCCCCCAATTTTGTTCCACCATCATTGGCGCGACCGCTTTGGTGACGTAATACACCGAATCCAAATTTGTCGCGATAATTTTATGCCACAGCGCGTCGTCGTGGTCCAAAAATTTATGCGAACCCGCCATGCCCGCGTTATTCACCAAAATCGTTAGCGCGCCCAAGCGCGTTTGAATCCGCGCGACCGCGTTGGCAATTTCGTCAGGTTTCGTTACGTCGCACGTTACCGCCAACGCTTCTCCCCCTCCCGCGCGAATTTCATCCGCAACGTGGTCAATATCTGACGCGGTGCGCGCCGATAGAGCCACGCGCATTTCGCGTTTCCCAAACTCGCGCGCAATCGCCGCGCCAATTCCTTTGCCCGCGCCCGTCACCCATGCGACTTTTGTCATCGTGTTCTCACCGTCACTTTTAGCTTTTCACTTTGAACTTTGCGCTTGTTATCCTCCCCACGGACTCCACACAATCACCTTGTCCGGCAAAATTTTATACAGCGCGCGCACTTCGCCGGGAAAACGCATGCTCGGCGGATACACATCTTTTTCGATATAACGCTGCGCCAATTTGTTGAGATGTTCCTCCGCGCCCTCTTGCGTGATTTCGACGACGCGGCCGCGAATCGAAATGTAGCGGTCCGAATTATCGGGGTCGGGAATTTGCAAGGCGACGTGCGGACGTTCTTGCATATTTTTATCCTTGACGCGCCCGCGCGCCGAATTGACGATGATATATTTGCCGTCCCAATCCACATACACGCTCGTCACATGCGGCGTGCCATCGGGCATCAGCGTCGAAAGATGACCGTACGCTTTTTTCTGGAACAAGTCCAAAAAATCATCGGGAATCGCGCTGCGTTTTGGCTGCGCTTTTTTCCACGCTTGATACGCGTGCGCGAATTCAGGGTCCGCCATTTCGACGCGTTGAAAACTGACGCGTTGACTGCGCGTCATCACTTTGTACGCGAACGGCAGCGGAGCGAGAGACAGATATTTTTGCACATCTTCGAGCCACGCCAAACTTCGCAGCGCGGCGGTCTGAAAACGCCACACCACCGGCTTGCGCACGCGTTGAAATTCAGGCAGCGCGGTCGCTATATCCGAATCGCGCGCGAAAACATCCGCGAGCGCAATCGAATCTTCCATCGCAAGTTTTGTGCCGGAACCGATGGAAAAATGCGCGGTGTGCAGCGCATCGCCCAACAACACAATCGGCGTGCCGCCGCGCGGCGTATGATACCACTTGCGAACCTTGATCAAGGGAAAATTAGTCCAACGCACAAAATTATTGTGCAGCAGCGCGTGTCCGTTCAATTCGTGTTTGAAAATATCCGCGAGATACGCGACCGTTTCGTCGTCGCTCATTTTGTCGAGACCCGCATTGAGCCACGTTTCGGGCGGACACTCGACGACGAACGTGCTGTGCGTTTCGCTGAATTGATACGCGTGCGCGATGAACAAGCCCGCGTCCGTTTCGCGAAACATCATCGTCAAGCCGTCGAACGCTTGCGTCGTGCCGAGCCAAATATATTTGTTTTGCCGAATCTCGATGGAGGGCTGAAAAAATCCTTCGTACGTTTTGCGCGTCAAACTGTTCGCGCCATCCGCGCCGACGAGCAAATCGCAATTCAAATAATCATTGACATTCGTGACGTTTTCGTGAAAACGCAAGTTCACGCCGAGTTCGCGGCAGCGTTTATGCAAAATTTGCAGCCACGCGAGCCGCGCCACGCCCGAAATGGGATTGCCGCGCACGGCGATTTTTTCGCCCCTATGTTCAATAATCACCTTGTCGCGTTTTTGCGTCGCGCGCGTGAATTCGTCGTACGTTTCTCTGTCGCACTGCGCGAAATTATCAAGCGTCGTATCAGAAAAAACGATGCCCCAACCAAAGGTATCATTGGGGCCATCACGTTCGACGACGGTGATATCGTGCGCGGCATTCTGTTTTTTTAGCAGCGCCGCGAAATACAGCCCTGCAGGTCCGCCGCCTAAAATATTAATTCGCATCATTTTGGTTTCTCGCGTCCCGGAACGTTACCGCGTTCAGCCCCTACGCTGTTGACCGCAGCGCGCGCCCTCTAAAAATAAATCCAGCGCCGCATCCAAGCGCGCCGCTTCGTTCCCCAAATTTTGCCGCGCATATTCGCCGAGCGTCGTTTCCACAATCGCCACATATGCCCACGCGAGCCAGCGCGCGTCTTGATTCTTGATTTCCCGATTCTTGATCGCGTCGCGTAAAACATGTTCCGCCAAATCGGGAACGGCGCCTTGGTACGCGCGCACCATGCCTTCGCGCATGCGCCCGTTGAACGCGTTTAAATCGCGGCGCACGAGACGCATCACGTTGCGCTGCGCGGGGCGCATCGCCAAATAGACCCGCGTCAAGGCGCGCAGCCGCTCGCGGCACGAGCCGGTGCGCGGGAGCGCGTCGAGCGTGGTTTGTTTTACGCGCGCCATGTACGCCGTGAACATGGCGTAATATAATTTTTCTTTGCTGGGGAAATGATGATAGAGCGCGCCCGTCGAAACGCGCGCGGCGACGCCAAGGTCGCGCATCGAAACATCCGCATAGTTGCGTTCGACGAAAAGTTTTTCAGCGGCGGCGAGGATTGCCGCGATGGTGGCGTCGGAATTCGACATCGTTAGCGCAAGCGCAGCATAACATACCGAACGTTCGGTATGTTATGCGCGACAGCATAACGTAAATTTACGCCTGCGTCAAATAGGTTCGGGCGCGCGGGGGCGAAATAGCTCGGCGCTTTGCTGGCATAAATATTTTCGCGCGGCGCCGCTCTACGCGACCATTGCGCCATGTTTAGCGCAGCTTTCTTTTTGCGCGGCGCCGCAGCGCAATGAACCCGCACGCGCCGAGAACGACCGCCGCGCCAACCGCAAGCAACGCGTTTCGTCCGATCAAAACATTTTCATTCGCGTTCGGCGATGCCAACACAGCCGGCGGTTGGTCTTGGCCCAACGCGGTATCGGGCGCGGTATTCAAAGCGGACGTTTGCGTAAAATCAAACACATTCGCCAAATCATTCGCGTTCGCGTCGCGCGTCGCCACCGATGACAAATTCCAACGTGTCTCGATAAATTTCAAAAGCGACGTGGTGTCGTAAAAAGTGTGGTCAACAAAACCCTTTTTTGCCCACGGCGAAATCACCAAAAGCGGCACGCGTCCGCCGGGCCCCCAGCGGTCAATTTTCGGCGGCGGCACATGATCATACCATCCGCCATAATCATCATACGTGATAAAGATGACCGTATCTTGCCAATACTTGCTGAGCTGCACCGCTTGAATCCACAACAGCGCGTGCTGTTCCGCTTGTTCCACGATGGAATAACCGGGGTGTTCGTCATACGCGGGATCGGGTTTGATAATCGAAACGGCGGGCAAATTGCCGTTCAACAAGTCCGGCACAAAGAAATCGGAATCGCGTAAATGTTCGCGTCCGGGCATTCCCGGGCCGTATGGTTTGAAATACACATGCGATGACATTGGCGGTTCGGCGATGAATGGGACAGGATTTTCGGCGCGTCCGTCAATGTAATCTTGCCAGCCGCCCAAATACTCGTACCACGAAATTCCCGCCGCGCTCAAACGGTCGCCAATCGTAGGCGCATCCACCGGCGGCAAACGTTGATTATCGGGCAAACTCGTGTGCGGCGGATAAAAAGAATCAACGCCCGTGTTGACCGCGTAACCATCGGGCGTCACGAGACCCGTTTCGCCGCTCGTGTCGCCGCTTAACTTGCCCTGCGCGTCAAAAACAGGCGTGGCAATAAATTCTTTCGGCGCGTTTTCCCAACGCGGCGTGCAAGCGCACACGAGCCACATGTGATTGAGCCACGAGCCGCCGAACGCGGCGGTGAAAAAATTATCCCCAAAGGTGTAATCGCGCGCATAGGGAAACAACGGCAATTTTGTCGTGTCGTAATAGCCCATCGTCTGCGCGCCCACATCCGTCCACGCGACAAATTTATTCATCGCCCCGGTGCAAGGCGTCGCGTCTTTGAGACACGGCGCTTCGGGCGGCGCGGGCGCGTTCAAGTTCATTTGTAACTGATGATGATAAAAACGATGCAGCGGCGTGCCAAGCAAAACATTATTCGGCACAACGTCGTCAATCAAAAACGGTTTGTTGGGAAATTTATCGGGAAAGCGCGGGTCGGGCAAACCGGGCAAAGTATCAATCGGTTTGCCAAAGCCGTCGTAGCGAAAGCTCACGACGACAGGCGGCAGTGTTTCATACGGCTTGCCGTTTTGGTCGAGCTGCGTAATCGCCCCGCCGGGCGAATTGACGCCATTCACGCCGGGCAGCAAACTGTACAAATTGTCCGTCGTGTGATTTTCGAGATAAAGAATAATGACATGATTGATTTTTTCAAACTTGTTGCCCTGCGCTTGCGCGAGCGGCGCGGGCGCGAGCAAGAGGAGAAAAAATAAAAGCGTGATCGTAAAGACGAACGCGATGTGTTTCATATGCGTTAACTCCTTGGCGCGAAATTATAACAAACGCGCGGAACAGTTGCAACCAAAGATTTCTGGTGATTACGTTCCAGACCCCAAGGGTTTTCGAAAACCCTTGGGGTCTAGAAATCCGGTCAAACGCCAGAAGATTTGAGCGCGGGCGCAGTTCACTTTCGGGGCGAGTTTCAAAAGCGTTTGGAAAGCGCGCCAACAAGCAAGTCTGCGGCGAATCCAGCGCATTCGCAAGCGCAGTCTAGCGAAAACGTCCGCAAGGACGTTTCGTGTATTTGTTGGCGCGCATTCGATTCATCCGCCAACTGACGGCGCGCCCGAACGCATTTTGCGCTATACTTGCGGCGAGGAGACAAACATGTGCCGAAGCATTAAACAACTGCGCCGCCATGACGCGCAACCAACTGAACAGGAAATTTATGACGCGGCGCGTCAATTTGTCCGCAAGGTGAGCGGCTATCGCGCGCCGTCGAAAAAGAATCAAGAAATTTTCGAACAGACGATTCAAGAGATTGCGCGCGCGACGCGCAAAATGCTGGATGAATTTTCGGAAGCCCCGAGCGTTAATCCCCTCTCGCACAAGGAACAATCACATGCGTAAAGTACGATGGGGTCAGCTCAGCGTCGCCGCTATCGGCGTTAATAAAGTTCTGCCCGCCATGCAGCGCGGCAAATACAGCGCAGTGGACGCCATCGCTTCGCGCGAGTTGAGGCGCGCGCGCAAAGCGGCAAAAACGTTGGGTATTCCAAAAGCATACGGCTCGTACGAGGAATTGTTGGCGGACCCGGAGATTGACGCGATTTACAATCCGCTGCCGAATCATTTGCACGTGCCATGGTCAATCAAAGCGCTCGAAGCGGGCAAACATGTCTTGTGCGAAAAACCCTTGGCGTTATCGAGCGCCGAAGCGCAAACGTTGGTGGACGCGGCAAAAAAATATCCGCATTTAAAAATCATGGAAGCGTTCATGTATCGCCATCATCCGCAGTGGCAAAAAGCAAAACGATTGGTGAATGATGGCAAGCTTGGCGAATTGCGAACAATTCAATCTTTTTTTTCGTACTATAATGACGACCCGAACAATATTCGCAATCAAGCCGAGATTGGCGGCGGCGGCTTGATGGACATTGGCTGTTACAATATTTCCTTGTCGCGCTTTATCTTTGACAAGGAACCGCAGCGCGTTATCGGCATCGTCGAATACGACCCACAGCTGCGAATTGACTATCTCGCGTCGGGCATACTGGATTTTGAAAACGGCGCAGCGACATTCACCTGTTCGACGCAGCTCTCGTCGTATCAACGCGTCAATATTTTTGGCACGCGCGGACGCGTCGAAATCGAAATTCCTTTTAACGCGCCGTCCGACCGACCGTGCAAAATGTGGCACGCGTCGCAAGGCAAAATGCGCGAAATCAAAATTCCGACGACCAACCAGTACACCGTGCAAGGCGATTTGATGTCGTACGCCATTCTAAAAGATTTGCCCGTGCCGACGCCGCTGCAAGATGGCGTCAATAACATGCGCGTCATCGAGGCGCTTGTGGCAAGCGGACGCGGCGGAAATTGGGTGACTCTGTAGCGACCGCCGCGCAAGACAATGACAGCGCCGCGCGCACGAAAAAAAATCCGCGCCGAACGGCGCGGATTTTTTTAACGCGTAATCAAAACCGGACACTGGGCTTCTTGCAATACCTTGTTGCTGACGCTGCCGAGAAAGAGCGCGATGGCGCTGCCCAAGCCGCGCGAACCCATAATAATTAAATCCACTTCGCGCACTTGAGCGACGCGCAAAATCGCGTCCGCCGGCGGACCTTCGAGAACTTCGAGATGCGGGTCGAGGCCGACCGCGCGCAGCGGCGCCGCGGCTTGTTCCACAATCTCGTTACCCTGCGTCGTCTCGCGCTGCATGCGTTCTTCCAGCGCCGGATTGCCAATGATACGCGAGATGGGATTAAACGCATAAACAATTCGGATGGCGCTGCCGTATTTTAACGCGAGGTCTTGCGCCATCGCCGCCGCGCGTTGGCTGTGCTCTGAACCGTCATAGGCGAGCAAAATTTTTTGAAACATGGTTCACTCCGTTGTGAATTGAATTACGACTGCGGTTCCGCCGCAGCGGTATCGGGCAAAACTGGCGCGGGCTCGATTTCAAAGCGCGTCCGAATTTTGGCGCTGAGGGCGAGCATCGCGCTCACGCCGCAGTATTTTGTTTCCGAGAGTTCGATTGCGCGCGCGACCGCGTGCGGATTCACCTTGCCGCGCACATGATAAACGATTTCAATATCAGTGTAAATGCGCGGATGTTCCTGCCGACGCGCGCCGTTAACCACAACCTCCAAACCGAGCAAGGGTTCGCGTTTCTTTTGCAAAATAGTCAAAACATCCATCGCGGTGCAGCCCGCCAATGCTGTGAGCAGCAGCTCAATCGGTTTCGGTCCGTTATCGCTGCCGGTGGGCGGCGGCGTATCAATGACAATCGAATGCCCGGTGGTCGTCGTACCGTCAAAGGTCATGTTGTCGCGCCAAAGCATGCGCGTAAATTCTTGGCTGGACATGAACGCTCCTCATTATATTTGAATCATCATAACCGATACGCTAAATTTTTTCCAGCCCATCGCGCGGCGTTCGCAAAAAAATAGAGCATAGAACTCTGCTATGCTCTATTGAAGAAAGGCGCGCGCGCGCTCATTCAGTTGTCGTGCGCGATTGTTCCGAGTATTCGCGTATAATGCGGCGAATATCTTCGCCGTGCGGCGGTTGAACCTCCAACGCCTCAAATGGAAAATCCGCGAATTTCATATAGCCGTCGTAAATCACCTGCTCCCGAATCTCATCGGTTATGACCAACTCGCGCGTATAGGGTCCCGAAGTAATAACGGCAGTGACTTCGGGTTTGCCGTCGTCAATCACATCCAACATGCAGCCGCGGTCGGGGTACGCGCCCAACCGCAAAAATTCGCCAAAACATTTTTCGCACGCAAACGCTGGATGCCCGCACAAGTTTCGATTGATAATGACGCGCATATTTGTATCTCCTCCCGTACAACAATTTCCGTACGTCCGAAGAAACAGTGTTTCTTGGCGCCACTATATTTTATCCGACGCGACGCTTCAAGGGTCACATGTCCCGACAAATCGGGGATAACTCAATTCGAGCGCAGCAGCCGCAAACCGTTCAGCACCACAATCAATGTGCTGCCCTCATGCCCGACCACGCCCAAGGGCAACGGCAGCGTCACCACAAAAACCGACACAATCAATACGGCAATGACCGCCAATGAAAAACCGATATTTTGCCACACAATGCGCCGCGCGCGCCGCGCCAAATCAATCAAGTATGGCAAGCGCATTAAATCATCGCGCATCAATACGACATCGGCGGTTTCCAACGCGACATCGCTGCCAATCGCGCCCATCGCTACGCCGAGATGACTCACCGCCAGCGCGGGCGCGTCGTTCACGCCGTCGCCCACCATCGCCGTCGCGTTCTGCTGCGCGAGCCGCTCCACCAAAGTCACCTTGTCTTGCGGCAATAGGTCAGCGTAAACTTCGTCCACGCCCACTTGACGCGCGACCGCCACCGCGACGCGCCGCGTATCGCCTGTGAGCATGATAAGACGCTTGATGCCGCGCGCGCGCAGCGCGTCCAACGCCTCGCGCGCTTGCGGGCGCAGCGTATCGGCAACGGCGATAAAGCCGATGGGGTGATTATTGCGACTGATGCCAACAACGGTTTTGCCATCCAATTCCAATTCGCGCGCGCGCCGCCGCATCGGTTCGGGCCATATCTGATTCGCCGCTGCCATCATCCGCTTGTTGCCAATCTGCACGAGCGCGCCATCCACCGTGCCGGTGACGCCCTGCCCCGGAATGGCGAACAAATCATCCACTTGCGCCAAAACCAAATTTCGTCTTTGCGCTTCTAGCACAATCGCGTTGCCGAGCGGATGCTCTGAACGTTTCTCGACACTCGCTGCCCACACGAGCAATTCCTCCGCCGTGCAGCGTTCAGGCGTGCTGGGCCCCAATGGATTGAGTTGTTGAAAAAATATCGCGTCAAACCATTTATCGCCCAACACATCGGCGGCGGCGACAACATCCGTCACGCGCGGTTTGCCGAGAGTCAGCGTTCCCGTTTTATCAAACGCGATGCTGCCCACCGACGCGGCTTGCTCCAAATACGAACCGCCTTTGAACAAAATGCCGTTGCGCGCCGCATTCGCGATGGCGGACAAAATGGACGCGGGCGTAGAAATGACCAGCGCGCACGGCGACGCGACGACGAGCAGCGTCATGGCGCGATAAAAGGACGCATCCCACGACATGCCCAACCCAAAATACGCGACGACTAACATCAATGCCGAAAAGCCAATTACGCCGATTGCGTACTTGGGTTCAAACTCGTCGAGAAAGCGTTGTGTCTGCGCCTTGCGCCCCTGCGCCTGTTCCACCAATTCAATCACGCGCGCCAGCGTGGTGTCCTGCGCCAAACGCGTCACATGAATTTCCAATGCGCCCTGCCCGTTTACGCTGCCTGCGAAAACCTCATCGCCCGGCGCGCGTTCGACCGGCATGGATTCGCCCGTGATGGCGGATTGGTCAATCGCGCTCGCGCCTTGCGCGATGCGCCCATCCATCGCGATTCGTTCGCCCGGCTTGACCAAAATCAGATCGCCGATTTGCAATTCTTCAATCGGCACAATTTTTTCCGCGCCGTCCGCCGCGCGTCGCAGCGCCTCGTTGGGGCGCAATTTCATCAACGCGCGAATCGCGTTGCGCGAACGTTCCATCGCAAACGCCTGCAATGTATTGGACAGCGAAAACAAAAACAAGAGCATCGCGCCTTCCGCCCAATAGCCAATGCTCGCCGCGCCGACCGCTGCTACAATCATCAACCCGTTCACGTCCAAACGTTTTTCGCGCAACGCCTGCAGCGCGGTGCGCGTGCCGACATAACCGCCCGTCAAATACGCGCCGACGAACAAACCAACGCCAAGCCAGTGCGGCGCGCCCAGATTGTCGGCGAGGATGCCCGCGACCATAAAGAACAAACAAAACGCGGTGAGGAACGCCTCACCGCGATTGAATTCGTACTGCGGCGTCTCCACCGCTTCTTGCGTTTGGCGTTTGGCGGACGCGCCAAAACGCGGTTTGGTATTTGAATTAAACATGGCAAATCACAAGGGCAAAAGATTGCCCTCACGCTCAAACGCCATCCGTTTCCATTTCAGCGGCGCGCATTTCCAACGCGCTCAATACCGCGATAAGCGTGACCAGAATGGCAGAGAGGACGCACCACGGGCAGATTTCATGCAAGACAAAAACTTCAATGTACGTCAGATAAATGGAAAACGCGACGCCGACAGCCGCGATGAGAAATAGACCGCGCGCCGCCCACGGGCTGAATTTTTGCCGCAGCACGGCGAGACTCGCCGCCAATAGCGCCACGTATGCGCCGATGCCCCACAACGCGACGGGCAAACCTAGAAATTCGGAAAAGCGGCTTGTGTTAACCGCTTCGCAATCGCCAACGCCCAGACACACCGCGCTCCACCAGCCCCAATGCACGGTGAGCAAATAAAACGAAACCGCGATACCCGCGACGGATAAAATCGCCACGTACAATGGACGCGAGAGTTTCATATTATTGTTTCGGAATGTACGATTCAATCATAGCGGCAAATTGCTGCGTGGGCAGCAACCCTTCGACAAATTGTCCATTGACAAAAAAGGATGGCGTTGCCTTGATGCCGAGCGCGCGCCCCGCATCCAATTCTTGTTGAATCAACGCGCTATGTTTGGCGCTGTCAAAGCACGCATTGAACGCGGCAGTATCAAGATTCAATTCTTGCGCGAACCGTTTCAGGTTCGGGTCCGAAAACGCGCCGGCATTTTCGCCCGCTTGATTGTCAAAGAGATGCGTAGCATAGTCCCAGAATTTTCCCTGATCGTTGGCGCATTCCGCCGCCATCGCCGCTTGGGTAGATTCTCTGCCGATAAAAGCGAAATTGTGATACACCACTTTGGCTTTGCCCGTGTCAACGTATTTCGGGACGAGCTCTTGAATCGCCAAATCGGCGCGGCGACAGACCGGACATTGGAAATCGGAATACATATCAATCGTCACAGGCGCGTTGGCATCGCCCAAAATGCGTCCCGCGCTCGTTTGCGCTGGCACACGCGGCGTGCGCGGCGCGGTGACATTAATCAGAACCAGACCCAATACAACGACAGCGGCGGCAATGACGCCGCCGATAATCCAGAGACTGCTGTTGGATTTTCGCTGCGCGCGTTTGCGCGTAGACTGTTTCGGCATGATTTTACCTCATCATAGAATATTCAGAATTGAATGCGTTATTTACTATACGCAGACCGACCCGCTGCGCCAAAGGTCAAGTGTCATCGGGCGCGCGTGACAACTGCCATGCCTTGCCAAGCGCGGGTCGCGCATATAATAACCCATGTTGCGCGCATTTCCTAAACCATCGCGCGCAAGCGCGCGACCAATTTAAAATAGGTCCCGGCGCCGACTTGGCTTGGATTTTACGTTGCGCTATTTAAGGCGACCCGACATGTCAAACGCTCCAGCGTTGAAACGCTATCGCGTCAATCTACAAGATGAAGTTGACAGCGCGTATCTGTATCGCGCGATTGCCGACGTAGAAAAATCGCCGCAGCTCGCGGAGGTGTATCGCCAACTCGCGGCGACTGAAACGCAGCACGCGCAATTTTGGCGCGACCAACTGCGCGCGGCGAACGCGCCCGAGATCGAGTGCGCGCCGACGTGGCGCGCGCGAACGCTGGCATGGTTGGCGCATCGTCTGGGCGCGAATTTTGTATTAGCGACGCTGCGCGACGCGGAACACGACGACAGTCAAGGGTACGCCGCGCAGCCCGAATCCGCCAACACCGCGCTGCCCGCGCAAGAAAATTCGCACGCGCGCATTTTGAGCGCGCTGGCGGCGCAAGGCGGCGGTCTCACCGGCAGCGCCATCGCGCAATTTGAAGGACGGCATCGCGCGGCAGGCGGCAACGCGCTGCGCGCGGCGGTGCTGGGCGCGA
Organism: Anaerolineae bacterium; assembly: GCA_021463195.1. Lineage (GTDB taxonomy): Bacteria > Chloroflexota > Anaerolineae > UBA4142 > SHND01 > SHND01. The sequence goes on along the minus strand of JAJTXZ010000007.1, from coordinate 19,528 downwards.
ACGATGGTTTGGTTTCAAATCTTTCGCTCATCATGGGCGTCGCGGGCGCCGCGCCCGAAGGCAACGCGATTGTGATTGCCGGATTGGCGGGCTTGCTCGCGGGCGCGTGTTCAATGGCGCTAGGCGAATGGGTTTCCGTGCAATCGTCGCGCGAATTGTACGAACGTCAAATTAAAATCGAACGCGCCGAAATTCTATCCGCGCCGCAAGAAGAGCAGACCGAGCTCGCGTTGATTTATGAATCCAAGGGTTTGAGCGCGCCGCAAGCGCAAATTTTCGCCGCGCGCGTGATGCAAGACCAAGCCACCGCGCTGGATACGCTGGCGCGCGAAGAATTGGGGATTGACCCGCAGGAACTCGGCGGCTCGGCAATCCAAGCCGCGACGGCATCTTTTATGTTGTTTGCCACCGGCGCGCTGATTCCGCTTTTTCCATTTTTGCTTTGGCAAGGGACGACGGCTATCCTCGCAAGCGTAACGGTCAGCGCGCTCGGTTTGTTTGGAATTGGCGCGGCGATTACGCTCATGACCGGGCGCAGCGTATGGCATTCCGGTTTGCGGATGGCGCTAATCGGTTTAGGCGCGGCATTGGTCACGCACATTATCGGCAGGTTAATTGGGACGACGATAGCAGGATAGTGTAAAATACAGGGCGGAGGAATCAAACGAACGCATGAAAATTTTGTTGGTGTCGCCCGAAGCGCGGGTGTGGAATTCGCGCACGCACATTCATAACGGCTTGGGCTATCTCGCGGGCGCGCTGTTGGCGGCGGGATACGAAACGGATATTTACGATGGCGCGGTCGAAGATGAATCGCTCGACGCGCGTTTGACGCGCGAAAAATTCGATGTCGTGGGCATTTCTTCGCCGACGCCTTTGATTCACGAAGCATGGCAATACGCGCGCGCCGCGAAACAGCATAACGCGGTGACGATTTTGGGGGGCCCGCATTTGACGCTCATGCCCGACGAATCCATGCAAAAACCGGAAGTGGATTTTGTCGCGCGCGGCGAAGCGGAATATACGATTATCGAATTTTTGCAAGCGCTCGAGGCGCGCGCCGCGCATCCCTCGCCCAACGAGCGCGGGGCACCATCGTTCGCGCGCGAGTTCGCTTTTGGCGGAAATGGCGGACAATCCGCCATCGCCGTTGCCGCGCCCACCGCGCCAAGCGCAAGTCTTCCGCTCCCTTTGTGGGAGCAGGGATCGGCGGGCGAAGTCTGGTCGCGCATCAAAGGACTTTCGTGGAAAGACGCGCAAGGCAAAGTGCGCCACAATCTGGACCGCGCGTTGAGTCCCGACCTCGACGCGCTGCCGTTTCCCGCGTACCATCTTTTCAAGATTAATCGTTATACCAATTTACAGCCGTTGACGGATGGACTTGACCCGCACGCGCGTTCGTACACGATTGTGACTTCACGCGGTTGTCCGTATAAATGCACTTATTGCTCCAAACCGATTACAGGCGACACCTGGCGCGCGCGTTCAGTCGAGAATGTGATTCAGGAATGGAAAATGTTGGTGCATGATTTGCGCGCGACGGAAATCGGCGTGACGGATGATATTTGGAATTTGAATCTCAAGCGCGCCAAAGAATTGTGTCAAGCGTTGATTGACAACCAGTTGAATCACGTGCCATGGGTGACGGTGCATGGAATGAAAGTGAATCACACCGACGCAGAATTGTTTCAACTGATGAAACGCGCGGGCTGTAAACGCGTTGGATTTGGCGTAGAGAGCGGCGACGAACACATTTTGAAAAACGTCGTGAAAAAATCGCAGACGTTCGAGCAGGTGCGCGCGGCGTTCAAAAATGCCAAAGCGGCGCGCCTGCAAACGATGGGTTTTTTCATTTACGGAATGCCCGGCGAGACCGCCGAGACAATGGATCGGACGACCGCGCTCGCGTTAGAGCTCGATCCCGACTTGGCGCATTTCATGATTGCGTCGCCATATCCCGGGACCGCGCTGTGGGACGCGGTGCAGCGGCAAGGCAAATTGCACGCGCAAGATTGGCGCGACTTGGCGATTCAATCCGATCACGCGCATTTCGATTATCCCGGCATGGACAATAAATTGGTCGAGCAAAAATGGCATGAAGCGTACCGCCGTTTTTATTTCCGCCCCAAACGATTGTGGAAACGGCTGACGAGCGTGGATACGTGGCGCAATTTGCCCGAACGCATCCAAGACGCTAAACGATTTTTCGTAGCGAAATAGCGGGAACGGACAGGATTTATCATCCTGTCCGTTTTTTTTATGCGGTCGCTTTGTCCCATGCAAGCAATGACAAACGACAAATGATTTTTGCGTTTGAATATGCGATAGTGCGATTGAAACCTGTGGAGCTGGACCGAGATACGATTCTTGGACCCATTGTAGACCGAACTCGCACTGCGTGACGGTATAGTGCGATGGGCATCTATAGGAGAGCAACATTCCGCCGCCAAGCTGGGGCGCCGCGATGCTGCGAACCTATATAAAGGAACGTGTGCCATGTATAAAAAAATTCTCGTGCCGCTGGATGGCTCTGAACTCGCCGAACAAGCGCTGCCGCAAGTGAGCCAGTTGGCGGGCTGCATGGGCGCGCAGGTTGTCTTGCTGCGCGTGCCGGGCGAATCGGTTTATAGTTATCTCGTTCCCGACCCCGATATCGCGGTTGAAATGCGCCACGATATCGAAACCGCCGCGCAGGTGTATCTCGACGAAATCGCGTCCGAATTTCGCGTGATGAATTTGGCGGTTTCGACTTTGGTGGTATGGGGCGCGCCGGTGCCGGACACGATTATTCAGGTTGCGCGCCAAATCGAAGCGGATTTGATTGTCATGTCCACGCATGGCCGCGGCGGCGTCGCGCGTCTGGTCATTGGCAGCGTCGCGGACGACGTGGTGCGCCACGCGCCCGTGCCGGTGTTATTAGTGCGTCCGAATATTCCGCGCGTAGAGAACGAGAAAATCCGCAAACAGAACAAGCCGATTGAACCTGTATTGAATTGAACTAGCGCGGAATCCGAAACGTTCCGCGCGTCACAAGCGCGCAGAGTTAAAATTTAGGGAGGTTATGATGTACAAGAAAATTCTGGTCCCGCTGGACGGTTCTGAAACGTCCGAGGCGGTCTTGCCACATGTCATTGCGCTGGCGAATTGCGCGGGCGCGCAGATCGTTTTGCTCCGCGTGGTAACGCAACCAATGTACGAAACTGTCTTTGGCGATACAGTCTTGAATCCCACCAAACCGTCGCCGGAAACGGCGGGGACGCGCACGCATGCGGAAGGATATTTACAGCGCGTCGCGTTCGACTATTTTGAGCCGCGCGATAATGTGGTATCGGAGGTGTGCGCGGGGCCAGTCGCGGAAACGATTTTGGATTACGCCGCCGCCATTAACGCCGACCTGATTGCCATGTCCACGCACGGCCGCGGCGGTTTAACGCGCATGGTGATTGGCAGCGTGGCAGACCAAGTGGTGCGGCGCGCGCAGTTGCCCGTGTTATTGGTGCGGCCAGAGGATCTTTGACATGAGCGATAATAATCTGTCCGCGCTCGACGCGTATGCGCCGCAAGAAATGGCGCAGCGCGTCGAGAATGTCGGCGTCAAAAAAGCGAATCTCGATTGGGCGACGACTCTGGCGCTGGCGATTCTCGCGGGCGCGTTCATTGCGCTCGGCGCGAATTTCGCCACGATTGTGTGGACGGACAACGGTTTGAGTTTTGGCGTGTCGCGCTTGCTCGGCGGCGTCGTCTTTGCGCTCGGTCTGATTCTGGTGATTGCGGGCGGCGCGGAACTTTTCACCGGCAACAATTTGATTGTGATGGCGTGGGCGTCGCGCAAAGTGCGTACGCGCATGTTATTCCGTAATTGGACGCTGGTCTATTTCGGCAATTTCATCGGCGCGTTTGCGACGGCGTTCGGCATTTATCTTGCGCGGCAGTGGACGTTCGACAATTATCAGGTGGGCGCGACGATGTTGAATATCGCCAACCATAAAGTGGGTTTGGATTTTATACCGGCGTTAACGCTGGGCATTTTTTGCAACGCGCTGGTGTGCCTCGCGGTGTGGTTGTGTTTTAGCGCGCGGACGACGACGGACAAAATTTTATCTATCGTGCCGCCCATCGCGGCGTTCGTCGCGGCGGGGTTCGAACACTCCATCGCGAATATGTATTTTATTCCGCTGGGCATCTTGCTGCGCGATGATCCGACCGTTTTGCAAGCCGCCGGCAAGAGCGCCGCGCAGCTCACGCAGCTGACTTGGCAAGGGTTCGTCTTTAACAATCTCATTCCCGTAACGCTCGGCAATATTATCGGCGGCGCGATTATGGTGGCGGCGGTGTATTGGTTCGTCTATTTGCGCGACGGCAATGAAAATCGGTTTTCGCTCGCGCTGCGCGCGCTGCGCTTGCAAGCCAAACCCAAATCCGGCGCGTCGTCGCAATGATGACGCAGCTTTAACACAGCGCTTTTGCAAGACCTTTGGAGTTTGGGCAATTTATTCGCTGGGACATTTTTGCGGCGAAAATCCCAAGGTCTTGTCACAAAATAATTCGCTCATTTTCTCCCCTCTCCACATGCCCACACTCGTTTTTATGCGGGTGTGGGCGTGTTGGTAAAATCTCGACATGAATTTTGGTGTGCCAAAAGAAATACGCCCATTTGAATTGCGCGTGGGTTTGACGCCCGCGGGAGTATACGGTTTGACGCAAGCGGGGCACACGGTGTTTGTGGAACATGACGCCGGCGCGGCGGCGAATTTTGACGACAATGAATATCGCGCTGTCGGCGCGCAGGTGGTCTATTCCGCCGAAGAAGTGTGGGGACGCGCCAATGTGATTGCCAAAGTCTCGCGGCTTGCGCCGCGTGAATATCCGCTGCTCCATTCCCGACAAACCGTATTATCGTTTTTACATCTCGCCGTCGCCTCGCGCGATTTGCCGCAAGCGCTGCATAGCGCCCAAGTCACAGCCATCGCGTATGAAATGATTCAGACCGCGGAAGGACATTTGCCGGTGTTGACGCCGCTAAGTCAAGTGGCGGGCCGTCATGCGCCAGTCATCGCCGGCGAATTGTTAGAGAGCGCGCGCGGCGGACGCGGCATTTTGCTTTCAAGCATTCCGGGCGTGCCGCCGGCGGCAGTCGTCATTTTGGGCGCAGGCAGTTTAGGCGCGAATGCGCTGCGCGCGTTCGTCGGCATGGGTTCGCAAGTGACGATTCTCGATACGCGCGCGGACCGGCTCGAAGCGTTGTGCGAACAATTTAACGGACGCATCACGACATTGTTCTCGACGCCGTACAATTTACAGCGCGTGCTGAAATTCGCGGATGTGGTGATTGGCGCGGTGTTGGTGCCGGGACAGCGCGCGCCGGTGTTGATCACGCGCGAAATGTTGCGCACGATGCGCAAGCGCGCGGTCTTGATTGATTACGCGATTGATCAGGGCGGGTGCGCCGAGACGAGCCGCCCGACCGCGCACGATAGCCCGACGTATGTGGTCGAAAACATAATTCATTATTGCGTGCCGAATGTGACGGCGCGCATCGCGCGCACCGCAAGCCACGCGTTGACGAACGCGGCGCTGCCCTATCTCTTGGAAATTGGCGCGCGCGGCACAGCCGAAGCATTAGAGTTGGACGCGGCGCTGCGGCATGGAGCCCAAGTTTTAAATGGGACGGTAACAGAATGAAGTTCTCTGCTTTGTACAAAAACAAACTGGTCACGCCATCCGACGCGATGCGCGAGATAACCTCCAACATGCGCGTGTATTTGGGCGGCGGCGCGGGCGTGCCGCAGGCGCTGGAGCGGGCGCTCGTGGAACGCGCGCCTGAAGCGCGAAATGTCCAAGTGGTGCATGTTTTGACTTTTGCGGGCGGCGGCTATATGGCGCGCGAATACGCGGACAATTTCCGTCACTGCGCGCTCTTTATGGGCGAAAACGCGCGCGCGGCGGTCAAAGACGGCCGCGCGGATTTCATGCCGATTTTTCTTTCGGAAATTCCCGATTTATTTCGCGCCACCTCATTTGGCGGCGCCGCGCCACTGCCGCTCGATGTGGCAATGATTCAGGTCTCGCCGCCAGATGAACACGGTTTTTGTTCGTTCGGCGTCGAAGTGGGCGTGACGAAACCAGCCGCGCAAGCCGCTAAACGCGTGATTGCGGAAGTGAATCTGCAAATGCCGCGCGTGTTGGGCGATTCATTCATTCACTTGAATAAAATTGACGCGATTGTGGAAACGGATTATCCCCTGCCGAATGTCGGCATGGGCAAATTCGGCGCGGCGCAAGATTGCATCGGACAACATGTCGCCGAATTGATTCCCGATGGCGCGACGTTACAACTCGGCATCGGTTCGATTCCCGACGCGGTGCTGTTTCATTTAAAAGGCAAACGCGATTTGGGCATTCACAGCGAATTGTTTTCGGACGGCGTGATTGATTTGGTGGAACAAGGCGTTATCACCAACGACAAAAAGACGCTGCATCCCGGCAAAATGGTCGCGGGCTTTTTATTCGGTTCGCAGCGGCTGTACGATTTTGCGCATGACAACGCGCTGATTGAACTGCACCCGACCGATTACGTGAATGACCCTTTTATCATCGCGCAAAACGATAACATGATCGCGATTAATTCCGCGCTCGAAGTGGATTTGACGGGACAGGTGTGCGCGGATTCGGTGGGCCCAAACTTTTACAGCGGCATTGGCGGACAGGTGGATTTTGTGCGCGGCGCGGCGCGCGCGCGCGGCGGCAAACCGATTATTGCATTGCCTTCGACAGCCAAGGACGACCAGATTTCGCGCCTTGTGCCGCAGTTGAAACCGGGCGCGGGCGTCGTCACCTCGCGCGGCGATGTGCATTACGTCGTCACCGAATACGGCGTCGCGCATTTGCACGGCAAGACGATTCGCGAACGCGCGCGCGCCTTGATTAATATCGCGCATCCAAAATTCCGCGACGAATTGGAAGCGTATGCGAGAGGACAGCGGTGGTGGTGAGAAATGGAGCTTGGCGATTAGAGATTAGAGCTTGGAGATTGCCGCGTGAAATGCGCGGCGATTTTGTTTGGGAAATGCGATAGAATTTTCGCGCGGGAGAACATAGACGATGCCAACCATCAGTCGCTTTTATGGAATCGTGATTCAAATGTATTTTGACGCACTGCACGGTCCCCATTTCCATGCCATTTATGACGAGCGCAAGGCACAGATTTCTGCGCTCGATGGGACCGTGATGGGAAGCAAAATGACGCGCCCCAAAACGGCTGCGGCGAAAAAGAACTAGAGATATCTGCGTCCGATGACGAATTGAATGGCATTGAGAATAGAGCGAGACGACGCAAAGTAGAGACAAAGCATTTGCATTCGCGACCGTCACAAGTGACACGCTTGTTTTTGCAAATGCTTCGTCTCTACGCGAATCGTGAAAACCTACAAACAGCTGTATCCGCAAATCGCGGCGTTCGATAATCTATATCGTTCACCATGCTTTGTGTCAGATAATCGAACCGTTGTTTGAATAAAGATTTATTTTTTTTCGTCCGCCGTTTTTTTGGCGTCGCTGGTTCGGTGAAAGGTGCCCCACATAATCACCGCCAACACCAACACCGCGCACCAGCCGATGAAACCGGACATGCCCCACAGCATCAGCGCGATTTTGGATTGCGGAAAAAAGGTGGGGACGACGCGCAAAATTGCGGCAAGGTTGCCCAAATAAAATAACCAGACCACCAATTCCGGATGCGCGACGCCGCGCCGGCCGCTAAAACCCGGCGCCATCCGCGCGGCCATGCCAAAAATCAACAGCGTGATGAATCCCACCATCAGCGCATGACGCGCGCCATCCTGCGGAATGGCGATGAAATCGTTCACCCACGGCAGCACGCGCAAAACATCCAACGCCATCGCGATGCCCAGCCACACGAACGCGGAATTAATCAATAGTTCAAAACGACCGTATTCGCCATTGTCGGGATAATTGGCGCGCGTCGGTTGGCGCAAATAATCCAAATCCGGACGCGTGTTGGGCGCGCGGTCCACAATCCACGGCGGACGCAAACGCAAAATATCCAAACGCCAGATAAAAAATAAAATACACGCGTTCAATCCCAAAATGCCCAGCGTCGCCAGCGCATTCAAACCCAGCACGTTCAGATAATCCGCGCGCGCGACGCTGCCGGTCCAAATGAGCGCGTCATCCAGAATCGCGACGAGTTGCGGCAGCAGGCGCGCGCTCAACGCGAGCGCATAGATCCACGCCAACGCGTGCCAGCCGCGCCGTCCGGGCATAGCCAAGCGCATGAACAAAGGCAGATTGCGTATCGCGAATACTATCGCCATCGGCAAGGCGACGCCATAAAGCATTAACGTAATGACGCTTTGATCATAGCGCGCGGGAATGATATTGCGCGCTTGGGTGAACGCGTTCCAAGCGCCGAAAAGATTCAATATGAACGCCAGCGCCAAAGAGAAAAAACCGATTTGCATGAACGGCAGCACGGGCCAGGCGGGCGCATCCGGCGACAAGGGTTTGCGCGCGCGTTCCGCCGGAAGGATGAGCGAAAGCAACATGAATAAACCCGCCGCCTCCAACAACGTGGCGCCAAACACCGTCGCGCGCCAGAGATTGGCGACGGCGCCATTCTCGAACCACCCCGCCAACGGCTGCGCGATGGTTCGGAGCGCGATGCCCCCCACCACCAAAAATAAAACATAACGCAGACGTTCTGGGTGGGGCAGCGTTTCGCCGCGCAAACGCGGCAGAAAAAACAAACCCATCCCCAAGATAAAACAACCGAGCCAGCCAAATAATTGCGCGTGACCGTGCGACTGCACGAGCGCGGAATACCACGCGCCCGGCACAACGCCAAAGGCCAGCATTGCCACCAAGATCGCGCCATACCCAAAACCGGTGGTCAAGGCGACGAGAATCGCCGCGCGCACAAACGGCTCATGGATGCGGCGCTGCCACACATTGGGCGCGGGCGCGCGCGTTTTGCTTTGCAGAGGTATATCGGAACGTCTTGATTGATTCATTAGAAATCGCAGCTTGGGTTTTGCCGCGACAAAGTTTTGAAAACCGGTCGCGTTTTGAGTTTGGAAATTGGATTGGACCTTTGTGAATGACATTTGTCCCGCGCGCGACGCGCCTTATCCCGCCAAATTTGTGTAACTGCCGACGCGACAAAGGACATTTGTCAGATGAAAAGGCGCGTTAATTATTGCATACTATCGCCAGAAACCCGAGTTCAAGAGGAGATGATCGAATGAAAGAATTTTTCGCCCCCCGCAAGATCCAAGTGCAAGACCCGCCGTTTGCCCAGTTTCTGTTCAACAACACCGCGTTCTCGTTGGTGTGGCTTGTCGCGCGTTTATGGGTCGCGTCAATCTGGCTGCAATCCGGTTGGGGTAAAATTACCAATCCCAAATGGGTCGAGACTGGCGAAGCGCTGCAAGGATTTTGGCTCAAAGCCGCCGCCATTCCCGAAGCGCCCGCGCAACCCGCGATTTATTTTGACTGGTATCGCCAATTTATCCAATTCCTGCTCGACACGCACGCGTATACCTGGTTCGCCAAATTCGTCGCGTATGGTGAAATCATGATTGGAATCGCGTTGGCGTTGGGCGCGTTTGTCGGCATCGCCGCTTTCTTTGGCGCTTTTATGAACTGGAATTTTATCATGGCAGGCACAGCCAGTTCCAATCCGATGCTGTTGGCGATTTCAATTTTCTTGATTCTGGCATGGAAAACCGCCGGCTATTATGGCTTGGACCGCTACCTGCTCCCAATGCTTGGCACACCGTGGCAAGTCGGTTACGCGCTCAAGTCGAATCCAACGCCGCAGCTTGAACCGCTTAAAGCATAAACGTTCGAGCGCGCGCTAGCGCTTGTCGTCACCGACGCCGCCCCTTGACGGTTTCATACGATAAGACTCAACCTAACTTTTTACAACCACATACTCTCCCCTTTACGCGGGTGTCCGACAACGGGCGCCCGCGTTTTTTTTTTGCGTGCGCGTCCGCTTGGCTGTCGCGCAAAAAAAAAGGGCGACGCGGGTCGCCCATCGTCGCGCGTGAATTTTTTATCAATCCGTCGGCAAATGGTCATTCACGCGATGTTCCACCGCATACGCAGCCGCTTCGGCGCGGGTAGACAAATTCAATTTGCTCAAGATGGAACTGACATAATTGCGGACTGTTTTTTCGCTGAGGAAAACCGCTTCAGCGATTTCTTTGTTGGTCTTGCCTTTGGCGACGAGCGCGAGGATTTTCAATTCCTGGTCGCTCAAGGTGGCGAACGCTTCGTCTTCGGCTTTGCGCGACGCTTCGCGCACGCGGGCGAAAACTTTTTGCATCAGCGCGGGGTCCACCAACGATTCGCCGCGTCCGATTTTTTCTAACGCGTTGACCAATTCATTGCTGCCGATTTGTTTCAGCACATAGCCGGAGGCGCCCGCCGCGATCGCGTCGAACAACAATTCGTCTTCGGCGTACGAAGTGAGCATGATGACTTTGGTATTCGGATATTGCTGCGCGATTTCGCGCGTGGCTTCGATGCCGTTCTTGCCCGGCAAGCGAATATCCATTACCACCACATCGGGTTTGTAACGCGCCACTCGGTCGAGCGCTTCGCTGGCATTGCTCGCTTCGGCGACCACTTTGAATTGCGCGTTGCGCGCGAGCAAAGATTTGAGTCCGAGCCGCACGACTTCGTGGTCGTCCACCAACACAATTTGTAAACTTTTGCTCATAGCATCCTTCAGCGGATCCGGCGGTCGGTCCGTCGTGAACCGAAAAAATCGTTTATAATCGTGATTGCTCTGCACGCGATTATAGCATGAATCCGTTTCTGCCTCTCAGCACGCGCTTTTTGCGCGTCCTCGCGATTGTCGCGCCGGTTCTCTTTTGGGCCGGCGTATTGGGCGTGCGCTCGTTGTTGTTTCACGAAGAACGCAATCCGGCGGGCGACATCTTTGCGTTGTTGACCATCGGCATCGGCGCGACGCTTTTTTCTTTTTGGATTTTTCGCATCGTGGACCGCCAAGAGGAAGAGAGCCGTCGCCGTTCGCAACAACTGGCTTTGCTGCACGACGCGGCGATTGCGTTGACCACCGAATTGGATTTGAACACCGTTATGCAAAAGGTGGTGGATTTGGCGCGCGAACTGGTTAGCGCCAAATATGGCGCGCTAGCTATTATGGCGCCCGACGAGAAAACGATTGAACAATTTCTCACCTCGGGCCTCTTGCCGCAAGAACGCGCGCAGATCGGCGCGCCGCCGCGCGGTCACGGCTTGTTGGGCGCGTTGATTCACGACGGCGCGTTGGCGCGCGTGCCGAATATCGCGCAGGACGAACGTTCGGTTGGTTTTCCGCCCAAGCATCCGCCTATGCGCGCCTTGCTCGGCGTGCCGATTCGCTTTAAAGGACGCGTCATTGGCAATTTGTACATGACCGATAAACTGGACGCTCAAACGCGCCCAACCATTTTTTCGCGCCAAGACCAAGAGGTGTTGGAAATGTTCGCGACGCAAGCCGCCATCGCGATTGAAAACGCGCAGCTGTATCGTCAAAAACAGCAGCTCGTCGTTTTGCAGGAACGCGAACGCTTTGGCATGGATTTGCACGACGGCATTATTCAATCCATTTACGCCATCGGTTTGGCGCTGGAAGACGCCCAAGCGCGGATTACCGAAGACCCGGACGCAGCGGCGGCGCGCGTGCATCACGTGATTTTGGAATTGAATGATGTAATTCGCGATATTCGCAATTACATTTTAGAGTTGCGTCCGCAGCGTTTTCAAGGGCGCGACCTCAAGCGCGGAGTTGAAGAATTGGCGCGCGATTTGCGCGCCAATACCTTTTTGGATGTGACGGTGACGGCGGACAATATAGAGCCAAACGCGTTGACACCCGAGCAGACGGTCGAGATTTTGCATGTCGCGCAAGAAGCGCTCTCCAATGTTCGCAAACACGCGCGCGCGAGCGCGGTGGAACTGGATCTGATTCGCGATGCTGACGCGGTGGTCTTGATGATTGAGGACAATGGCATCGGTCTGGCAAAGGGACGGCCCGACGGTTTCGGCGGCAACGGTTTGCCCAATATGAAAGAACGCGCGCGCGCGGCGGGCGGCGAATTGGTGCTTGAACCCGGCGAACACACCGGCACGCGGGTCGTGTTGCGTGTGCCGATCGCGCGTCATTTGCTCGCGTTCTGATGTCAAGCTTTTTAATTTTTGGCGGCGCGCCCCACTGCCGCCGCTTGGGCATGTCCTTTGCATTGGGTGACATCTGCCCCTTTAGGGTTGATTTTGTTTCCACTATACTCGTTGGCGATGGAACGCATCCCCATTCTTATCGCCGACGATCATCTTCAAGTGCGAAATCAGATTTTGACGCGACTCGCGCGCGAAACTGATTTTGCCATCGTAGGTCTCGCCGACAATAGCGCGGCAACCGTCGCATGCGCCAACGCGACTCATCCACAAATTTTGCTCATTGACCCCATGATGGGTGACGGGATGGGGCTGGACGCGATTCGCCAAGTCCGCGCCAATGTCCCCCGCACGGCGATTGTCGTTCTCACCGCATTCACCGATACCGCCCAAAAAATCGAACTCGAAAAATTGGGCGTACGTTCCATTTTGAACAAAGGGATCGAGTCGTATCGGCTGGTGGAAGAATTGCATCTCGCCGCGCGGTACGCCACCGATAAACATTAATCTAACGCGCGACTTGCGCGGAGGTTTTTTTGCGACGGCGCGTTTTGGCGCCGCGAAAAAGCATCGCGCGCAAGGGCAATGCCAAAAGAGCCGCGCGGCAGACACACTCATACGGCTATTACATGACGGTCACGCGCAAAGATGGTTTCAAATTGGATTCGCCGTACAAAGCGGACGTGTTGAACATTGCGCCCGGCGAACGCTATGATGTCATTATTGAAGCGAACGAACCCGGCGTGTGGGCGCTGCATTGTCATATTTTGACGCATGCCAAATCGCCGCACGGTATGTTTGGAATGGCGTCGGCGCTGATTGTGAACGGAATGTAAAGCCATTCGCCGCGCCGCGTTCGGCGCGGGTTGAACGCGACGCATTCACAAGCGCGCGCGACCCAAGCGCTAGAATTGCGGCGCGCAGATTGACGGATCCGGCAATGACGCAAGGAGACGAGAAAATGACTGCGATTCAACCTACCATCCAAGAGCTGCGACAGTTTGTCGCCCGCGCGCAAAAATGTTTGACGTGCGACGCGTGCGCGTGCGGGACCAGCGATGACCCTTGTTATGAATTCGCGCCCGATGGAGTTGTCGTTTGTTCACAACTGCCCTGGTGGCAAGGACGCCCCGTAACGCGCGCCACTTTGCTTGAATGGAATGAACTGCTGCAACGTTTTGATTTGGCGAACAAAGGCGATTGAGCGCGCCGCAAAAACTTGACGGACGCGCGCGCCGCGCAAACGCCAAGCCCCAACCTTCTGACGCATCGCGTCAAAAGGTTGGGGCTTTTTTTTTTACGGAGGGCGTCGTCAGAAATTTCCCGCGCGCGACATCACTCGACCGCGCGCACGGTTTGCAAACGCGGAAAGAATTGACGCGCGGTGCCTTCCACCCAGCCGTGCAGGGTATGCGGCGAAAGCGGACAACCGAGACACGCGCCTTTCATGCGAATCTCCAACTGTTCGCCGTCGAACGAAACCATCTCCACCGCGCCGCCGTGATAATATTCGATATACGCGCTCAACGTATCAATCAGCGAACGCATCCGTTCTTGTTCGCTGTCCGCGCGTTCAGTTTGCGCGTCTTCCGGGTCAGCGCGCATAGACACAGCCATCGGATTATTCGGTTTGTTCATTTCACACCTCGAAAATTAGCCAACTCGTTTCCGCGCGGCGCGATGATTACCGGCGGCGCGCGTCAACGGGCAGCGGAACGATTCATTTTCATTGGTGGCGACATTATGCGGTCGAATTGTTTTCGGCGCCATCTTGCGGATCTTGGGCGAGCAAACGGAAAATATCGGACTCGGTAATGATGCCGACCAATTTGCCATCCGTAGTTTCCACGACAGGCAGCCCGCCGATTTTATGTTCCAACATTGCGCGCGCCGCATCGCGAATCGTGGCATTCGGCGCGATGGTGACGGGATTGCGCGTCATAATAGATTCGACGGTCAACTTGCTCAACAAATAATGCACTTCATAAATGCTCAACGTGCTGGCTTGCGAAGGTCCCGCTTCGCGAATATCGCCCAACGTGACAATGCCAACCACGTGGCCATCGGCGACGACCGGCACGCGGCGAATGCGGCTGTCCTGCATCAGACGATGCGCGTCGGGCAAAGTCGTTTTTGGGTCAATGGTAATCGGCTGGGGTGTCATCCAGTCGCGTACAAGTTGGCGTTTCATACAATCCTCCACCTCGAAATTTTGTTTTACTATCCGCGCGCGGCGTCATAATTCGGTTACGATTCGATAGCGCTTTGGTGAAAGCTTGGCGAATTTTAAGCTTGGCTTTATGAAATTTGACCAACACGCGTTACGCCTTTAAAGCGTAAATTCAAATTCGCCGCGCGTTCGCGCGCTAGTCGGCGGCGAAAGAATAGCCGAAGCCGCGCTCGGTCAAGATATGCTGCGGATTGGTCGGATCATCCTCAAGTTTTTGACGCAAATACCAAATATAGCGTTTGATATAACCTGTGTCTTCGCCCGCGTCATAGCCCCATACTTTTTCGAGCAGCTGTTCGTGCGTCAAAACGCGCCCGGCATGTTCCGCCAAAGTTTCAAGCAGGCGAAATTCGGTGGGCGTGAGTTCGACCAATTTGCCGCCTTTGGTGACACGATGCGCGTCCACATCCAACACCAGATCGCCGCTGCTGTACCGTTTATTTTTGGTCGTTGGCGCAGTCGTGCGCGCGCGCCGCAACACGGCTCCGGCGCGCGCGACCAATTCGGCAAAGCTAAAGGGTTTGGTCACATAATCGTCCACCCCTAAATTAAAACCGCGCACCTTTTCCTGTTCGCCGTCTTTGGCGGTCAACATGATAACAGGCACGCGCGAAATTTGGCGAATGCGCGATAAAGTTTCCCAGCCGTCCATGCGCGGCATCATTACATCGAGCAACACCAAATCGGGTTGACGCGCGTACATTTCCTGCAAACCATCAATGCCATTCGAGGTTAGAATAACCTGATAGCCAGCTTTAGTCAATGCCTCTTGCAACAAGCGTAAAAGAGTTTTATCGTCATCTATGATCAGCACCGTGCCCTGCGTTGCCATGCGCTCGCCTCCTGCGGGTTTCTTTTCGGCGCGTCAAGTATACCAAAGAATCTTGGGATTTTTATAGAGTCACCTGTCATTGTTGACGAGGGACTTTCGCGAATTTTGAATGCGATTTCAACGCCACGCGAACCAAATTTTGACCTGGCGCGCCTAGAGTAATAATCGAGAGCAAGCAGCGCCAATTTCGATTGCAGGCAAGCTTACGCGCAAGCGCCTTGCGTGCCATCGCGGCAAGATCGCCAGGTGACTGTTTGGACGGATACACGAGGGCTTGTCCTCCGACTGTTCCAACGCTCACCGACCCTTCAGCGTCAGACAGCTTCTGGAAACAGAACTGCGACGCAAGATCCAAGGTCAAGACAATGGCCAAGCTCTCACTCTCGATTGTGTTTGATGGAATCTTACTGAGCTGCCCCGCTATATAACGGGGTGCCATCTGAAATTTCAGACAGCTCAAAACCGTGAATGTAATATCACGAATCCATCAGGCACAATCTTTTTTTTACGCGCGGCGCCGCGATTTTTTTATTCAGAAATCTTCCCGCGCCTCTATGCCATTTCAAAAGTTGTTTGACGCCTTGTAACTCTGCGCTCAACCGGCGCAGAGTTTTTTTATTCACTCGCGTTACGCGCATTCGTCCAAAAATAGCGCGCATTGGTAGGACAAATTTCAAATTTGTCCTACCAATGCGTAACATCGGGTATTCAGAAACAAACGCGCGCCGACGCGTTTCCACGGCAAGCGCGGAAAAAATTTTTATCGCGGCGGCGCTGCTTCTATTGGCGCGGCAGGCGCTTCGATGCCGACGTGGAACCATGGCGCTTGATAATCGCTCGCGCGCTGCGCCTCGGGAATCGTGATTGTGTTTCCATCGCGCAGCGCGTAAAAAGATGGCGACATAATTTCCACGCCCGCCGCGTTGAACGTGTCCTGAATATTGGCGATGAGTTCGGACAGAATACGCGGCATTCGCGACGCCTCTTGCGTGTACGCATTGATTTCATACGTTACATTCCAATCATTTAACGCGCGCTGCAAAATAAACGGCGGCGGTTCGGTCAACAAGCCCTGCGTCGCTTGCGCCGCTTTCAACAATAATTCATGCACCTGCCGCCACGGCGTATCATAACCAATCGTAACTTGATAATGCAAAATCAAACCCTTGTCTTTGGCCAACGCCGAATAATTGCGAATGGACGCGGCAATGACGACCGAATTGGGCACCGAGACTTGTTCGTTCTTGAAGGTGTGAATGCTGGTCGTGAACAAACGCTTTTCGACCACCGTGCCGAGCGTGCGGTCAATTTCCACCAAATCGCCCACGCGGAATGCGCCGTTGTACGTCAATAGCACGCCCGCAATCATGTTGGAAATAGCAGAGCTGGACGACAAGGTGATTAACAGTCCGATAAAGATAGAGAGACCTTGAAACGCCGGCGCGTCCGCGAACGGCAGGTACGGAAATACGATAACCACGGTGAGGACCATGAGCAAGAGCATGACCAAATTTTTAGTCAACGCCGCCCATTCCGCTTCAAAACCGCGCACCCGAATCGCGCCCTTTTCGATTTGATCAAAGAACGCGCGCTCGGCGCGAATAACCAGCCATGCCACAAACGCCATGACGCTAATAAAAAAGAGATTGGGCAAGAATTGCGCGAATCCTTCCCACATTACAATTAGCGGTTCACGAACCAACTCGAGAATTTGTTCGTAATAACCCCGCGTCGCGGGAAAGAAACTGAGCGCGAGGGGCAGCAGCGCCAGCAGCAGCGTGAGCCAGACCACGACCAGCGCGACGCGCATCAAAAGCAGCATTATCAATCGCAGCGGTTGACTCATATAACGCAGCGATTCATCCGCGCCCTGACGCTCGAAACGTCTCGTAAATTCGGCGTTGATAGAGCGCACTAGGCGGTGATACAACCGATTCACCAACCAAAGCAGCAGCGCCAACACGCACAACAAAATAAAAGTTTGAATCCAGCCGCGCAGTTGATGCTCTGCGCCGCTCTCGACATGCGCCGCCAGCAACTCTTGCTGCAAAAGTTCCGCCGCGCGCTGCGCCAGCTCCGCGCGCGCGATGCCGTAGGCGGCGGCGTCCTGGTCCGTCACAGTCAGAATCAAATCTTTATCAATCAGGATATCGGTCCCATAATCGGTTTCGATCAAATGCACATCTAAATTCGCGCGAAAAGGATTGTTGGCGATGGCGGCTAACCGCCGCGAAATAATCTCGGCGCGCTCTGACGGCGCGAGCGTGTCGCTGCGCGAACGAACATAAAAAATTGGCTTGCCGCGCAGCATAACCGCCGCCCCTTGTGTAACCTCAATTTGTTCGCCTGTTGGCAACGTGGGGAGCGGCTCTGTCGCGCCGCAGCCGCTCAAAACACACGCGCCAGCCAACATTAAAATTATAATCATTCCAATCCAACGTTTGGACATCGCGACTACTCCTTGAACCCTGAGGTAAAAATAATTCGCCTGCGCATTGTAATTGGAACTGTCCGAATCTTCAATAGGCATTGTCTGGCGAGGTGCGCGTCACGCTTTTGGGCGAATCGAATTCGCTCGCAACAAATACGCGAAACGTTCCTGCGGACGTTTCCGCTGAGCTGCGATTGTGAATGTTCTTGATTCGCCGCAGACTTTGTTCTGGTTACCGCGATTTCTAATCGCTTGATGGGATTCCCAAAATTTGGACGCACACTCTTTCTGACAACACAGTAACTGCCAAGTCGAGAGCGCGGCCCACGCGCCATTGCGCGGAACGCGACGATAAAGTTCATCGCCAAACCCTTAGGGTCTGGACTTTTTCATTGCGCGCGCAAGGACAATCATCCTGTCAATAGATTTGCAAACGTCACGCCCAAAAAAGGCAGCGCTTGTGCGCTGCCTTTATTCACGGCATATTTAATTGTCGGTTTTCGTGGGCGGCGGCGGGGGTTTGTCTTGACGCTCGACGACGATACTGACGCGCGTGATAATCGCGGCGAGCGCGCCAATCGCGGCAAGCACTGGCGCAAAAATCAAACCGACGCCGACGACACCAACGCCAAGCGTCAGCGGTACTTCGATTAAAGTCTTGCCCTCTTCGGTCCGCAAAATGATGCGCCGCACATTGCCTTCATTCAACAGTTCCTTTATTTTGCCCACCACTTTATCGCCATCCACGCGAAATTCTTCTGTCCGAAACGGGTCCGCCATTTTGGGTTCTCCTTCCAAATGATTCTGGAATACATACGCAAAAACACGCGCGCGGTTTCAGCATCCGCGCCAGAATTCCCGCGCGCGGTATCCATTTATCGCGTCCGCGCGCTAATGTTAAAGCGCATTCGCGCTCTGCAACCCTCGATTTATCGCGTTGAGGCGCACTTGTTCCTCTGCCATGCCATTTGCAATGAGGTTCGCAAGGGTACGCTGAACTGTTGTCACAGCGAGCCCATGACGTTGCGTGATTTCATTTCTCGCCAGACGACTCGTATGCAATTTCAGATCGGGATGACGTCGTGAAATTTGAGGTGGGACGGTAAGGTGAATCCGAGATGGGAGAGTGTCGGACAATTCAAACAGGGCAAGCGCGGTTTCGTGAGAAAAAACGCCACGCCCGTAGAGTTCAAGCGCCGCCACGAAAAGATCAGCGTACGCGGATTCCGGGAATTGGGCGCGGCGATAGATGCCGTGTTTGACGCGAATAAATCGTCCCGTCTTGACATGATGGCTCAGGAGTGGGCGGGTGAATCCCACTTGCTGTGTTTGCCGCGCAGAAAAATATCCGTCTTGGCGTTCGGCAAGCTGATAGAGGTCCAAGTGACTGGGAAAACCTTTTTGGGGAAACATGTGCGCAAATAGTTTACACTAACTTATTGGAAATAACTTTTTCGACAGGATTAACATGGCAAGAAAGAATATTTTCGCATTATACACGCACGCTATCAGCGCGCGCGTTCGGACGCAGAGAAATCCCAACTGCTGGATGAATTCCGCAAAGTGTGTCAGTGTCATCGCAAACATGCGATTCGCAAGTTGAATGGTCCGTTATCCAAATGCCAAAAGAAACAACGTCGCAAGGTGCGCGGCACGGCCTACAATGCCAAAGTTATTGGCGTGCTGAAAGCGGTGTGGGAAGCCGCGGGCTATCCCTGGTCGGTCCGCCTCTAGGGCTGGCACAAAGTCAGGGAGCAGCCATTGTCATTTCGAATGCAATGAGAAATCTCGTTTGACGCGCAAGGTCGAGATTTCTCGCCTCCGCTCG